>DATMPC010000103.1 GCA_035567895.1 Terriglobales bacterium
CCGGCTACCGCCGCCGGTACTGACCTCGGCCCAATCGGCACTCAGCATTCAGGAATACCAAACGGCCAAAGGCAAGACCGATTTCCACAGCGAGCGACGGTACAACTCTTGACGCGCCGCTCACAATCGGGGTACCAACGAGAGAGGAGGATGGTGTGGGAGAATTCAGCGCTATGCCCCAGTCCGCCGCGGCGGACAACACCTCGCCCCACGAACGCCAAAAAGCAGGCCTTCGTGGGGACCCGAATCGGCGGTTGCCGGGGACCCCGTCTCACACCCCATCAACCGCAACAGCGCCGGTTGCTGGGGACCCCGTCCCACACCCCATCAACCGCAACAGCGGCGGTTGCTGGGGACCCCGTCGCGCGATGGCGATGACACTGCGAGGGTCGTTTCGATTGCAGTCCCTGCTGATTCACTGCAAGTTCCCTGCCTCTTCGGGCTTGGCCCCAGTGTTCATGCGGGTTTTATGCCGTGGAAAAAATTCACTGTTATTTTCACTGATAAATTCACTGTTAATTCACTGTTAGCCCTCTGATCAGTGAATGAACAGTGAATTGGAAACCTGGGGGCCTGGCAGGTCGAGGAACAAAATTCTTAATCGACAAACACCAATACAGAGCGAACTCCTGGGAGCCACCACCTCGAGTCATCCGGCAGAGAACGTATATACGGTCCGGTCTTTCTGCAGGCGAAGAGCAGCAGCATGGGCAAGAGTGCGACCATGGCCAATGCGGCGATTGCAGGATCCAAAGGGCGAAGGATGTGAACGAAAGGGTTGAACACAACCGCGAGCGCTGCAAATGCCGCGGTGCACCAGTACATTCCAGCATAGGCGCTCTCTAGAATCGCCACGATTATGGAACCGCAGACCAGAACTCCTAGCGCATATCCTGCGTCGCTTTGAAACAGCCAGGCAAATACCAGGCAGCCGAAGACAAAGAAGAGCCAGGGAACAGCGTTGCGTTTTTCGATCACGGGAGAAACTGCAACTCTGGCAACTTGCATGCTAAGCCTCAGTTCGATAAGCGTTGACGTTCTTGTTGGACGGCACAGGCAATCAGGTCTTTGTCCTGCTGTTCCCATTCCCGCAATGGGCGCGCCGGCTCAGAGGTGTTCCCCTTCTTTCCGACCACAGCATTGGAACTGGCACGTGCGGCTTCAAGGATTGGATATTCAACTCCGAGTTCGGATATGGTCTGCGAGTCAAAGTGAGTGGACCGCAACTGCCCCGTCGTCGTCAGTGTGAATTGCGCGACAAAGTGGGAAAGAGGACGAACGCTGGCGAGTTCACTTTGCAAGCCCATCTTCTTCCCAATCTCAACTGCCGACCGCTCATCGTCTGCGCTCGTAATGAGGCAATCGCCATTCTTCATTCTCAAAATGAATAACGTCATACTCGCTTCCTTTTCCTTGTGACCGGCCGCCCGTGAACTGCAGGCTCAATTCTCAGGCTGGTGGGGTGAGGCCTGGCATGGATTCCCCCTGCAGTGCGGCACGCGAGGAACAACTCTGACTACATCGTCTGAGACCATTACACTCGTCATGCAGGATCTGCGCTGTATAGAACAGCTCAATCAGAACTTTTCCGACCATGACTGCTACGAATACCGCTTGCGTCAGGGCATGTCGAGTTTCGTCCGAACCATGGGTCCTGGCGCATTCTGGGCGAAGACGATGTCTAGCTCCACAGCGTTCTCCACACACAGATTGCCAACTGGCTGAAAAGCCACTTAGGCACCGGAAACGGCATCGGCATTTACACCGGGCACAACTAGAGAAGTTGTCTCGAAACGAGACCCGACGAAGTTTCGATGGAGCGAGCGTAGTTGTGAAGTGCGGGGATTAACGGAAGTAGAGGCATCGCGACAAATGACTACACACGCACGCGGTGAACGTCCTCTGCCAAAGGCCCGAATGGACCATAAAAGATGCGGAACTCGACCGCCTGCCCCAGTTTCAGCGGCCAGCGGCTCGGCGCGATTGAACTCTTGTGCACCAGCGCCTCAACTCCGAGCTCGCTGGTGATCATCCCAATCTCAGTGTATCGGTCAAAACGGGTCAGTGTTCCTCGCATATAAACACACCTTTTCTCCATTTCTCCATGGAAAATGTACGTTGAATTGAGCGGAGGAGAAAAGAGGGGCAGGAGATTTCGTCCCGAACCTGCCCGCTCACGACCGTTTTCGACTGAACGTGCAACGATCATACACCTTGTAAGGATCAGGCTGAGTCAGACGGAAACTCTAAGAAGCAGATCCCTCGCGCGAAAAGCGCGCGAAGGATGACAGTTTCAAAATTGTGATTGGGATTTCGAGTAGTGGTCAATGGTTAAGCTGACGCACACCCACCCGCCGGGCCGGTTGACAATAGTAGTCTATAAGCCTAACGTGGTTATTGAGCAAGCATCTACTTCTTACTCGTTCAGGTCCTCTGAACTAAGTCAGCCCATCTGAAGTTTTTCCTCTTAGATCACCCCTTCAGGAGGAACTGCGTTATGACATTCTTAGCCAATTGGGAACCCGTCCGCCAGCATTCCATCATGCAAGACCGCACAAACCGCATGAACCGCCTTTTCCGCGAGTTACTTAGCTCCGAAGCTCCGGAAGAAGCACTAACAACCACCAGCTTCGCACCCCCAGTGGATATCTACGAAGACGAGCACAACATCACGTTGAAGATCGAAGTCCCGGGCATCGACGAAAACGACATTGATGTCCGCATCGACAACAACACCCTTACCGTGCAGGGCGTGCGCAAGATCGAGAAAGAAGAGAAAGAGGAAAACTTCCGCCGTGTGGAACGGCACTACGGAAGCTTCGCCCGCTCATTCACGCTGCCCCCCTCAGTGGATCCCACCCAAGTGAGCGCCCACTATGACAAGGGCGTGCTGAACATAAATCTCGCCAAGAAAGCGGAAGCCAAGCCTAAGCAGATTAAAGTTAACGTTGGGAGTGACAAGAAGGTACTCGAAGCCAAGACTCAAGCTAAGGCAGCGTAATACCTGTATTTTCGTTAGATAAGTGGGAGGCGCCTTGGATCGCCTCCCTTTCTTGCTTGTCGAGTGAGCTGTTCTATACAGTGCTCGGCCTGTAAGAGGCGTGTAATCCAGGTAGAGAAGAAATGAAGGAGCCTCTCATGTTTACGGCAGTCTTAAAAGCGATCGCGGTGGTGGGGCTAATCATTGCATTGTTCTGGCGGTCCCCGAATTATGAAGTGTTGTTGTCGTTTCTCGTCTGTGTGGCGGCGCTGGTTGTGGTCAGCCAGGCGATTCAAGTGAAAAACTACATTTGGATCGCGGTATTTTTCGCGGTTTGCGCGCTCTTCAATCCCGTGTTTCCCGTGACCATGTCCCCCAATATGCACTTGATGGTCAACATTGTCTGCGCGGGTTTATTCGCCAGTTCGCTACTGTTGTTAAAGACCCTGCCGCGAATGTCCGTGCCCTCGATAACTGATCGAACGCCGGGAAGTCAGTCGTTGTGAAGAGCTTGTCGAGGTACTCCACCTCAACGGCAACTCTCTTGGGCAGCCGCCTTGTCGCACTCGGCGAGAGCATTGTCCGTTGAGAAATGAGGCAAACCGAAGTCTGAGTTTGCCGGCGAGAGTGCTTTCAGGCGTGTTCCTCTCGAAAGGCGGCTATACCATTGGCGAGTTATACGGCACTAGCAAGCGAGTCCTCGACGCTTCTCCCATTCGGCAGCGAAATGGGAATGAGGCATCGTGATAGTTCATTCCCGTTCGCGATTATCCAATGTGGGAAAGATGCGGACCTAATGAACGTTCTGGATCGCCTCAGGGACGCGTTCGATGGTCTACCCTCCGCTTTGGCTACCTCATGTGAGTGAGCATAATTCGACCATTTAGCTGGCAACGCGAAGATAACCGCCACAGGTGCAAGCGTTCTCCGCTGTCCTCTTCCGATCAACGATCTGCTACTCCGATGCTCGTCAAGGTACCGTGATGTCACTCAACGGCCATTATCCAGGATGGCGGTTCCTTAGGATTCCTTCACTGTCCACAGTCCTAGCTAATGACCTTGCTATCGATCTCGGCACCGCCAATACACTCGTTTACGTGCGCGGCAGGGGAATCGTGGTCAATGAGCCGTCAATTGTGGCAATCAACAAAAACACAGGCGAAGTCGAAGCAGTCGGCAAAGAAGCAAAGGAAATGCTGGGGCGCACTCCTGCGAACATCGTGGCCATTAAGCCTATGAGGGACGGCGTGATCGCTGACTTCAAAGTCACCGAAAAAATGCTGAGTTACTTCATTCGCAAGGCATGCAAGCGCCGCATGTTCTTGCACCCACGGATAGTTATCGCGGTCCCTTCGGAAATTACCCAAGTGGAAAGGCGCGCGGTTACGGATTCTGCCTATCGAGCTGGCGCGAGCGAAGTTCATCTGGTGGAACAGGCCATGGCGGCCGCGATCGGTGCAGGCTTACCAATCGGCGAGCCTATAGGCAACATGGTCGTGGATATCGGAGGCGGCACGACTGACATCGCTGTGATATCGCTCGGCGGCATCGTGTATTCGCGGTCGCTACGGATGGCGGGTAATCAGATGGATGAAGCCATAACTAATCATGTGAAGCGGAAATATAACTTACTGATCGGTGAGCGCACTGCCGAGCAAATCAAGATTGAAATTGGAAGCGCTTACCCACTCGAGAAACCACGTACGATGGAAATCAGAGGCCGTAATCTGGTCGAAGGTGTCCCCAAAGCAATCACAGTAGATGACATCGAGGTTCGAGAATCATTGGCAGAATGCGTTTCGACCATCATGAACGCGATTCGGGCCGCGTTAGAGCGTACTCCACCCGAGCTTTCGGCGGACATCAGCGATCGTGGCATTCTCCTCACCGGAGGTGGGGCATTGCTGGAGAATCTAGATAAGCGCATTCGAGACGAGACCGGACTACCGGTTTCTATCGCAGACGACCCTCTTTGTAGCGTTGGGCTGGGAGTGGGAAAAATGCTCGGCGACTTCACATTGCTGAGAAAGGTATCGATCGATTAGACCTCTCCAAACCGGTTCGCAACTGAGGTCACGCGGTTCGCATGAGACTGAGGGCTATCCCTTGGCGTGGGAAGCCTTCAATCGTCGGCGGTGTGCGGCCTTCAGTCTCTTTTTCCGGGCTAGTTTTTGCGCAGCACCGGGATCTTTGCGGACAGCACGCGTGCGTTCACCGGATTCTCGATCTCCTGACGCCGCGGCATTCTTGTTCTTGGGCATGACATCCCCGTTAGCCGACTTAGCTGGGGTTTCCTTCTGCTCTTCGTCAGGCCTTATTGAAACTTCCATGGCGGTTTTCCTTTCAAAGGTTACCGATCAGATCCACTCGAATCGACTGATAAACGCTGAACCTTTCCATATGCGACCGTAAGCTCCACCACGTCCTTGTTTTCAAGCTCGGCCATGAGATGGGCATATGGCTCGCCCATGGTTTGGCAAAGCTGGCGCAACTCCGAAGGCGAAAGAATTTCGGAGCTTCCCCCGTTCTTCTCGACGGCGTATTGCGCCGATTGCGATTTGGAAATCTTGTATGTCGCACTCATCTTGGGTCCTTTACTCGTCAGGTTCAATAAGTTCCTCGGTGTGGTTAGGATGTGACTTTGCGATGCGCGTGCCGAAAAACACCGCTCTCGTCTGTCGCTCGCGTGCCGATGGACCCGCTTCGGGATAACGGTAGAAGATACGATAGCTGCACTCGCAACCCGGACACCGCACTACGTGGGCTGAAATAAAACCTTCAGCTCGTAGAGCGACGAACATCTCCCCCGTCCGGATCTTGGCGGCAACCACGTCGGACAATTTACAAACCTCTTGTTTTGGGCTCAGCAAGAACTCTCCAGTGTTCTGTTAGCGGTCATAAATCCTTGTGCCCCGTATTACTTTTTCGGCGGCTGTTCCGCGGGAATAGAGTTGAGCTCCAAGGCTGTGAGAAGAGAGCGGTCGCAGTAACCGATGCCTTCGGTGCACGCCTTCAGATTCTGCTGGTGATCTCTCGTCTGCAGGGCGGTGTTCTCAGCTTGGCTTAGGTCGCTAAAGCTGCAAGAGCCCTTTCCCTCTCTGCAATTCTCCAAATTGCGCTGGTGCTCAAGCGAGACCACACGCTTCAGCTCAAGCGGCGACAGGTCGGAATGGTCACATGATCCCCAGCCGTTGCGGCAGTTGTCGTTGTTACGTTGGTGCGCAGAGACTTGCACCTGCTTGGCCTCTGAAGGCGTGAGTTTCGAATAGTCGCAGAGATCCGAACCATTTTGGCAATTCGACATGTTTCGTCGTTTCGTGGCACCGACTAACTCTATCCGCTGTCCGGCGGTGAGCTGCGATGGATCGCAGGAGCCGAGGTCGTCGATGCAACCGGACCGGTTCCGTTCGCGTTCGCTATCGGAGACAACAATCGCCTCCCGGCGATTCAGCTTGGAGTGATCGCAAGACTGCAACCCAAACTTGCAATCGGAGAGATTGCGCTGGTAGTCGGCGACGGCTACTGAATTGGCTTCCCGAGGAGTGAGTTGCGATTGATCGCACGACGGGTATCCGCTCCTGCAATCGTCAATGTTTTTGAGATGACGCGCTCTGCTCACATCAGCCAGCTCAGCGGGCGTTAGAGTCGTGCGATCGCACAATGACCAGCCCTCTTTACAAGCGCCGAGATTCTGATCGTGAGTAGATATTTGTGCGATGGCGCAAGCCTGAGAAAGTACGAGGGCTGCTGTTAGAAGTCGCATTATGCTTCGCATGTTCGCCCGCCTTCTTTTGAGACATTTGCAATCGGCGCAAGATCCACGCGGATTGTGGGTTAGAAGAGAGACCTCGCCGTAATTGGCGCCTATATCACTCGCGCGCGTGCAGCCTCTTGAGTGAGTTCGTTACGATCTTTGCAGCGCAGAAAATGCTCCATCCAAGCTACGCACTCATGGACTCGCGCTTCGGTGATGTCCAGATCGTAAGCAATCTCGCGGTCACTCAAGCTACATCCCAGCCCGCGGTAGACTGGGCCAAGAATCCCGATCTTTTCCCAAAATACCTGCATAACTTCACCTGTCAGATTATGAGCTTTGATAAGGCATGTGATCTGGTCAAAACAGCTCACAAGGTCGGAGGTGTCGAGCTCGGGTGCTGTGAGTTATTGGCTCGTCGGAATCAGAAAAGAGGAGCTGGACGCAGACGTACGCCTCAGAGGCGGCAGCAGGTCAGTCGATCTGGCCAGGAAGTACAACGGTGGAATTGGCGGCTCCATCATCATCCAAACGCAACTGGGCTTCCTCTTCTTCGTGCTTCGAATCGGGACCGGCCGATACTGAGGCCATCGTCGTGCACTCGTGCAGTTGGGTAATCGGGCGCAGGTGGTGCATTCCAGCAAACGCATGTCCTATTGACGTGAATGGCCCATACCATTTGCCGAATATGCGGTCCCTTCCATCCGGATTGCCCTTTCCGGCGTTGCACTTTCCACAATCGGATGTGTGGATCGTCAATTTGTGTCGATGTGCCTGCCGATCTTCGTACGCGTATAGGTTCACTGGGCCTCCAGACGTAATCACTAGGTTTTCAATCATTGTCTTTCGCGGCTCCGACAGATCGTCCCGATCTCGTCCATTGTTCTCTCGCCGTCTCAACATCTCTTCGACTACTTCAAGGTAGTGCTTGTCCGGAGTTTCGTCCTCGCGGCGCTTTCGAAAACCATCGAGACTCGGCTTGCTTCCGGCCTCAGTCTTTGCATGACATTTGCTCCGAGAAATCCTCGGACTCGGCCTGGGCTGCTTAGCCATTCCTAAGACCTTTGCTAACGAGAAGGCTCAATGTTTGTCTGCCGCGGTGAGATGCGATTCGCTGAGTTCGTAATCGTCGTAGTCGATGTTCAGCACCGCCTTGCCTCCGAACCGCACCGTGGTTGTAGTGCGGTTGTTGGAAGGCATCCAGAAATTGCCGGCTTTGAGGTATGTCTGGAGTATCCGGCTCTTCTTTGTCCAGAATGACGGATTCTTCGCCGGCTCAGCTTCGATCCTCGACACGGCAAAATCCGTGGCATCTACCCAAATTGTCCCGCGATATAGAAATTTGTTGCTGCTCCTCGGCCGCACGGCAACAACATAGCAAGATTTTTCCAGCGTGCGTTCGAACCTTATCAATGTGAATTCATAATTGAGTTCATTCAGTGCGCTCTCTTGACGATTCTTAGTGTTGAGCGCTTCTTCCTCGCTCTCCAACAATTTGTGAAAGACCCGATTGATTATGAGTTTCGAGCCGTTTTCGGAAATGACGGTAAATTTCTTTGTTGACGGGGCTCGATACACAACGTTGACGATCATTTCTGACTGCAAGTTTCCAGGAAGTCCGTGATAGTCCAATCGATAAGTGCGCCGTCCCGTGTAACTCTCCAAAGCTTTGGCGCGCTCGGCATTCCCCGCCACGAGGTTGGCCACTACCTCGGAAACAGTAAGAGAACCGTTTGCCTGATTCTTCTCCAACCGGGGAACGGTTCGCGTCTCCTGAGCATGCAAGAAAAACGGGAGGGCCGCCACACATGCTGCAATGTGGAGCAGTGTTGTCTTCGGCTTCTTCGATGTCGTCAAGGTTGACTTCCAATGTTTACACTGATTTGTACGGCGGATTCGGGGATCATTCTTCAGTAGCCTCTTCGCTGTCCCAAGTCGCATATTGCCTCGGCCACGAAATCGTGAGCAGGAATGCGCTCTCTCTCACAGCCTCGATGTCATATGGGACTGCCGAATCCAGCGCGAGGAGTCCCGACACCGGCAGTTCTACCTTGCTTTCGTTGGGAACGTGTACCCTGATGCGCCCGTGGATCGTCTGAATCGAGATTCTCGCATTTGCTCGATGCTCCGTCAGACGCGTCTTGGCCTTCATAAGAACTAAAACGATGCGAAAGTCCTGCTGCTTCACGAGCGTCCTGGAACTGCGGCCTGTCCCTCGTTGCCACGACCCTTCTTTGCGGAGCAGTCGTATTTCCTGACGAAGATCAAACTGGGAAATGGAAATCGCCAGTTCTGGCAAGCGATTTAGATGGCTGATGCTTGTGCTGTCTGAGGCTTCACTTGTTGGATTCATAATCATCTCTGCCTCCGCAGCGATATGCCACGTCTCCAGATCCCATTGAATCCGAACGAAGGTCCTTCTGCTGAGCAAAATAGAACAGGAGAATAAGGAGCTTGCAAAGTCGCTGCCCACAACGCTTCAATCAGCGATGACAACAGTCCAGAATCGCTGAATTGGGCGCTTGAGAGGCTGCTGAAAACGCTGCAATAAGCTTCGCGTCAATTGCGAATTGTGATTCTGAGGCCCGATGTTGAGTGAAGAATCTCCCGCGATGCATCCGCTTTAATTGCCCCTGAGAAGCCCTTTCACGAGAATTTGGCCAAAGAGCCAGGCGCGTCAATCGAGTCCGAAATATTCCGGGAGATCCTTGGCCAAACCAGGCCTCAGGATGACAGTCTTGAGACTCCACAACCATTTTTCAACAGCCTCCTAAGCCCCGAGATGCGATCGCGCGGCCTCAAGTCCTTCAACGTAAGGATCCGACCCCTTAGTTTGAGAACTGGGTGGCTACCAGTGATTCCAGTAACGTAGTGCTGTTGCGGAGACTTCCCGCAATGCCCAGCAGCGCCTCTCCTACAAATGGATGCTGGTTTGCCAGAGAGTCCAATTGCTCGCACACCTCCATGAGGTGTTTGATCTCGCATTGGAGAGCTGCTGCTGACATGTGAACAGACTTTCGTGTCGGGTGGGCTCTTCGATTAGAGTTCGCGGTTGGGACAGTGAATCGGAATTCGCGCTCTTATGATTACAGTCTCCGCGCTGATCCTCGACTGCATAGAACAGCTCAGAGGGTATCTCCGGGAGAAGTCGAGAGAGAACTTCCTGAAAGCGCGAGAAGCGCCTGGCTATTTACCGATCGTGTGTACCGAATTGCTCATACCTGAAAGAGATGAAGGTTTATTGTAAGAACATCGTGAAAAGATCGAAACTGTTAGATGAAATGGCTGCCAAGGCCAGGGCTGAAGTGCTCCGCATCGAAGCAGCACGCCTTGAGGCTCATCGCCTTCTTCTGAGGCGCAAGGCGGAGCTGTCGAACTTAGTGCCGACAGGAAAACGGAAACTATTGATCACGCAGTGAGTTGTTGTTGGGCGTCAGCTAAGAGAAATAACAGATGCAGCGCTGACAAATCCGGCAAGGCATTTATAGCTAATCCCGAAGAACAACCGTGAGCAACGCACTATTGACGTGCAAGGAACCGTTGTAATCGATAAATCCCATCTTCCTGAATCGGTTCATAAAGTAACTGACTCGGGAACGCGTGGTGCCGATCATTTCCGCCAGAGTTTCCTGGCTCATCTTGGGAAGAACCGTCTCGGGCTTTGAATCCTTGCCATAATGCGCAAGCAGCAGAAGCAGGCGGGCGAGCCGTTTTTCGCTGGAGTTGAACAACTGGTCCACGAGGTCTTCTTCAATGCGAATGTTGCGGGAGAGCAGGTAAGCGATAAACATCTCTGCAAATTCCGGCTCCTGTTGCAACAATCCCACCATGGTTTTTTTCTCGAGCCGGACAATGGTCAGGTTCTGCATGGCAGCCGCCGAGGAAATACGCAGCGGCTGAGCGGCCAGGCATCCTTCGCCAAAGAAGTCACCCTGCTGCAAGACAGCGATTACGGCTTCTTTACCGCGCTTGGATACCACCGTGAGCTTTATTCTTCCCTTTTGAATATAGAAGACGGCGTCAGCCGGATCTCCCTGCGAAAACACTGCCTGCTTGTCCCGAAACTGATGAACGGTCTTTGCGGTTCCCAGCTTGTTTAAAAGCAAGTTCGGATCAAACGCGAGAGGTTCACGAGGCGCGCGCCCGCTGTTTCGATTACTGAGTTCCTGGATGCGTCTACTAGAGGTCGAGGGTTTTGCTATCGATTTTGACGGTCGGCGAGCCATGCCAGCCTCCTGATACGACTACACATCAAGTGTACGCAACTGTGTCAGCGTTGGCGCTGAAGTCACTTGGCGGTGCCATTTCCATTTTTGTGCGGCTTTAGCCATTCAGGAGTTTCGTCTCGCGCAACTCCGCGATCGAGAACCTCTTTCACTTCTTTGGCAAGAGACTCGAGCCGGCTGACATCCTCGTGCGTCAAGGTCAGGAATCTGGGTTGGATGGATGCGCTCTTGAAGACCTCAATTGCAGCGTCTGAAATCACTTTGTTCCTTTCGTGAACCCGAAACGGACAGTGCTTAAGGAGAACCAGGCGCTGCGGATGCCTCGTCTATTAGTAGTGGTACCCAGTTGAGGTCCACAAGCCCGCTGCGGTATTCGTCTAGCGCAGATGGGAGCCAATTCTTTCCATAGCTTCCGCCATATCCGCCTGGGCAGAAGCGAAGTCCGTATCCGTCGGCCGGTTGATTTGCACCAAACCCTCCACGAAATCAGAAGAGCCGGGCAGGAACGCTCCTTGATGTTGCATGATGGCATCCAACATCCAGGTAAAGTCGCCGGAATATTCGCGACCACTGAACGTCGCGCCGCTCTCGTGTCCTGAGCTGGATTGCATCCAATATTCGCATACCAAATTCCAGACGCCTCGTGTGGTCGATGACCAAAGCTTGAGATAGTCCAGCGAGTGGCTCGGTCCAGTCCGGTATTCAACTTGCATCGCGGTGGTTTCGTCAGCCTGGGTTAACCCGTTCCAGTTAAGCGCGACCGCGCACTCCAAAATGCGGTCGATGGTAGTGTTCTTATGGCCGGAGCGATTAGCGTCGATTCCGTCCTGCGTGCGTAACAGCGTGTGTGATGCTGCCATTCGGCCCTAATTTCTTCTTCTGGCCATTACACTCCCACAGCCAGTTCGGGCGCTGTATAAAAGTGCTCAGTCCTGACCGCAGCTCGCGATTACCCACGCAGCAAGATGAAAACCCGGCCGAATTGGCCGGGGCATTGACTAAGGAGTTCAGCTAGCGACGAGAGCTGCTGTTGTAGCCCTGTGGATAGCCCTGCTGATACGCCTGGCGATAACTATTCTTGTACTGCTGTCTGTCGCCATAGCTGGGGCTGTAGTTGTGGTCCGCGTTTTTGTAAGCCTGCTGCTGCGTAGGACGGAAACTGTGCCCTGCCTGACGATCGGACCTGCCGTCATTCACGCCATCCTGATAACCCACCTGTTGGGCGGGATTTCCGCCGCGGTTCCTATTACCGTTTCGGGAGTTATAGGAGCCGTGTCCGTATGCATTCTGGCCGTTCCCATTCCGGTCATTTCGGATGTTGTCGTTGTAAGCCTGGTCGTATCCTGACCGATAAGCTGCGCGGTCCTTATCGTTGTCGTACTGGCCGCGATAGTTACGAGCGTGGTTGTTTGCCATGTCTTCCTGCGCATGCCTCGCTCCCTGCTGGTAAGCAGGACGCTTCGCTTGGTCATTGTGGTTATCGTTTGGCTGATGCCTCCCCTGGTCTTGAGTGCGCTTGTCTTGCTGGTCGCGATCCTGAGCTGCACTACTAAGAACTCCCACGGTGGCACAGAGTGCCAAAGCCAGCATCCAGAGCAACTGCTTTCGATTGCTTTTCAAAGTTTCCTCCTGTGCTCGCTCTCATCACAAAGGCTTCGTGACGAAGCGATACTATTCCCCACTTGTAAGGTTAGACCCGCAACCACAGTTTCCGCTGAGCTGTTCTATACAGTCGGGATTGACGAGGAGCGGATTTCGGATCGGAAGAATGGAGAGCGCCCTCAGAGTTGCTTCACTCTTGCTCAGACTGCCAGTTGAACGAAGCTTAGGCACCAGCGAGAAGATCACGCCGCTGGATGCACAGCGGCTTACGACAAATACATATCCTCTCTGCTGGAAAACACGCGCTTCCTGCCAATCGGAATTACCGCGAAGCTCCGAAGGGCCCAATCAAAGTATGTCCATGCTGTGGAAAGAGGAATCAGCATTGACGATACGCGTCGGCTGACTTCAGAGCTGATGGTTATACTCCGTCGGATGGCGCCTCTGCTCAGCGCCGAACGAGTTGCATAGCACTGGAGAGGTCAATTCCCCGCCATGGCCCGCGGATATTCACGTGAGCAAAACTGCACAGCGTCGCATGAACGAAAGCGATAGGCTTTTGCACACGGGTGTGTTCAAAATGACGTAGTGTCCCACCTGTATTGGCTTGGGCGCGTGCGCGGAAGCCGACAAGTGTCCAACATGCGAAGGCACCGGAGAAGTACCCAGCGATGAATTAGTGAGTGACGAACCGTGCTAACCGCAAATCGCGATCGAGAGCCCAACATCATGAGACCAGTCGAGAAACGCTACCGCAACTTTTGCGAACATATTGCTGCCGTTTGTGAAACCGAAGCTAGAGCTTACGAGGAGCATCCGGGTCTCCACGACGGCGATTTTCAATTCATCAGCTCTCTGCGGGCCAAGTGCGATGAATGGCGCCAGCAACTGCGCCGAATGGAAGGCGCTTATCCGGATCGAGAGGCTTGATCTCCGGAACCCGTGAACACACTCTTAAGATCGGGTGCACTATCCCCGGAAGAAAAAGATTAATGAACTTTTGCGTCCGGCACGTCGAGCCCGGCCGTTATCGGGTTGAATTCGAGCAGGACGGAAAGGACACTCATGCAAAAACATCCAACGCCGACGAAACATGAGTCTCCAGCCGTGGTCAACCTAACGGAAGATGCAGTCCCGTCGCGCCACGCGACGGGACTGCTCGACCTTGAATTGAGGGAAAGCGAAGAACGCTATCGCACCTTGTTCAACCTGGTCCCTGTTGCCGTCTATTGCTGCGATGCCGCAGGTGTGATTCAGAATTGCAATCGCCGTGCCGTAGAACTCTGGGGCCGCCAGCCGGCACCAGGGGATACCGACGAAAAATTCTGTGGCTCGTTCAAGTTGTTCCGGCCGGACGGCACCTTTATGCCCCATGAGCAGTGTCCGATGGCCGAGGTAGTAAGCGGAAAATTGCGGGAGGTGCGTGACGCCGAAGTGCTCATCGAGCGGCCTGATGGCACGAAGATAACCGTGGTCGTGAATATCCTTCCGCTGAAGAACGAACGAGGAGAGGTCACGGGAGCCATTAATTGCTTTTACGACATCACCAAACGCAAAGCGACCGACGTATTGGTCGATTCGCAGAGGCAAGCTCTCCAACTGTTGGCCGAGGGCGCGCCGCTCGAAGAAGTGCTGAAATTCCTGATCGGCGTGGTGGAGCACCACTCTGCTGAGGGCATGCTCGCTTCCATCGCGCTCTTGAATGAAGCTGGCACGCACTTCCAGCGCGGCATTGGCGTGAGTTTGCCGGAAGCTTTCAACGCGGCGGTCGAAGGCGTGCCGGTTAGTTCGCCGACTGGGCTCTGTGCGGCTGCCCTGCGCCGTCGGCAAGCAGTGGCAGTTCACGATTTCAATGAGACCGCGTGGCGGCCCTTCGGAGAATTCGTTGCGCCTTATGGGCTGCGCTCGGGGTGGTCCGTTCCCATCATTTCCTCCAGCGGGAAAACGCTCGGCACGTTTGCCAACTACTATCGCGACGCCGGCGATCCGACGCCGCAAAACCGGGAATTAGTGGACATGGTCGCTCGCACCGCGGCGATCGCTATTGAGCGCAAGCAGGCTGAGGAAGCCTTACGCGAAGCCGGAGAACGTTTCCGTTTCATGGCCGAATCCGTGCCGCAGAAAATGTTCACAGCCAAACCGAACGGCGAGGTCGACTATCTCAATCGGCAGTGGGCGGAATGCACGGGTCTCACTTTCGATCAGATGAAGGACTGGGGCTGGACACAGTTCATCCATCCGGACGATGTGGCGGAGAACGCCGGCCGTTGGCAGCACTCAATTGATTCCGGCAACCCGTTTCAGTTCGAGCACCGCTTCCGGCGCGCCGATGGCACTTATCGCTGGCACCTCAGTCGCGCTTTGCCCATGCGAGATGGCAACCGCGATATCACTATGTGGATCGGCTCGAGTACCGATATTCAAACGATTCGCGAGCAGGAAGAGCGGCTGCGGAGAACTGAGAAAATGGCTGCGGCCGGCCAGCTTGCCGCCACTATGGCGCACGAAATTAACAACCCTTTAGCGTCGGTCACGAATTCGCTGTACCTCCTTCAGACCGACCCGAACCTCAACGCAGAAGCCCGCTTCTTCGTGACCACGGCGTCCACGGAGCTCGCCCGCATCTCTCGCATTGTCAAGCAGAGCTTGTCGTACTACCGGGTGGGAACAATTCCCCGCGATCTGGATCTGGGTGGCATCGTGAACGAGTCTCTGCAAATCTTCAGTGAAAGATTGCAGCGGTCGGGCATCGAGTTGAACGCGAGGATCGATAAAGGCGCGGTGCTGGTCGGCTTCCCAGACGAGCTGCGCCAGGTGATAGACAACTTGCTGCTCAATGCGCTGGAAGCCATGCCGACTGGCGGCCGTTTGGGTGTGTCCGTGCATGAGTCGTTCGACTGGACGCATGATCCTAGCGATCGACAGGGCATACGGCTGACGATTGCCGATACGGGATGTGGTGTCCCCAAGGACTATCGCAGCAAGATTTTTGAGCCATTCTTCACCACCAAGCCCGAAAAAGGAAACGGACTTGGACTTTGGATTTTGCAGGGCATCATCTCAAAACATGACGGC
This sequence comes from Terriglobales bacterium, assembly GCA_035567895.1. Taxonomy (NCBI): domain Bacteria; kingdom Pseudomonadati; phylum Acidobacteriota; class Terriglobia; order Terriglobales; species Terriglobales bacterium. The sequence goes on from DATMPC010000103.1 coordinate 15,638, forward strand.
GTCATGAGTTTCCGCAGTTCTGATGGCGCCGGCAAGAGCGGAACGACGATATCCGTATTCCTGCCTTCCCATTCCCGGGCCCAACGTAAATCGCAGCACTCACAGTCCGAGTTCGCCGCCTAGGAGCCAATGGCAAAAGGCGCCGTCGGCGCCAGCTTGTGAAGAGGTCTGGCGAGGAGATTTTGGAACTCACTTCGCTCCAACTCGGGTTGGCGTGAATCTGCCCCGGCCGTTCGGAGGAATTCACTTCGCCCGACCGCTTCAAGGATTCGTGTTCATTTCCTCCAGCAGCATTCCTCGCATGGCTCTGAGCCTTTCCAGCAGCGCTTGGGGAAGACTTGCGGCCATGCCGGGATTGTCGACAATATCGGCGAGTTCTTCATGTACCTGATGAATCCGATCGTTGAACTTATGTGACATACCTGGATCTACCTCATTGCGGTAATCAGCTCGCAGGGGCCAGTGCTTGATCGTAATCGTGAACGAAGCGCTCAATTCCTTGCGTGGTAAGCGAATGCGAGACGTCGAACGATTCCCAGGGCTGCTCCAGGTCAAGCTTTTCGTAGGGAATCGTGTCTCCAATCCACCTATGCATGACCGGAGGGCCCACAACGGGAAAGTTTGCGATGGCCCATTGGCTCAGAACTGATGACGGGACCGTTACCAGATCAACGTCGAGGGAGAGGCAGCAAAGAAGATGTTCCAGGCAGCGAACGCTTGCTGCCAGAAGAAGCACGTGTCCGTCTCCCTGGAGAAACATCCGCTGAATATTCTTCACCAAATCGATTCCTGGCTTGCCGATTTCATCGAGACGTCCAATGAACGGAGAAACATACACTGGGCTTGCGGTTCCCCTCGTGGCCGCATAGACCGCTGCTGCCTGCTGTTGCGAAAAGCACAAGGTCATATTCACTCGCATCCCACTCGCAACCGACATCTGTGCCGCGCGAATCCCTTCGGCCGTGCATGGATATTTGATATATGCGTTGTCGATCCATGCGTACATCTCGCGTCCCTGTTCAAACATGTGCTCGGCGGGAGTAGTCGAATCGGCGAATACTTCTATGGAAACGCCCGCAGATCCAACCAGTGGGGAAATGCGCTGAACGATGCTTCTATATTCCTCGTCCTCCTGGTGAGAAGTGAATCGGCGCCCCGACGCGAGATATTTCACGATGTGCGGATTCGAGGCAATCAGAGACGGGTTCGTTGTTTGTCCATCCAGATACCCGAGCAGGCCCCTGATTCGGACCGTCTCATCTGGATCACCACTATCGAGCAGGACACGAGTTTTAGGACGATTGATCATCTTGTACACCTACGCTTCTGGCAAACTGGACTATGCTATTTCGCATCTGCAGGGGCGTGACGGATATCTTCTGGCTTCGCTGCGACGTCACTCTTGACCGGCAATCCTCTGAAACTGAGCTTGAGCAGAAACAGAAGAAAAAGAACCACGCCAAGTATGATTGCGATTCCGATCGCAGTGACTGCGGCTCCGCTCATTGCTAACAGCACTTCTTCACCACCCACCCGGCGAAACGCCGGTCCGAATGCACCTGCGGGAAGAGTATTGCTTTTCCATAATCCGATGCGCTGAGCTGTTTTATACAGTGCCGGTTCGGCGGCAAGCGCCTAATGGAAGTGTGTACCAGGAAATCAGGATCAGAATGGCTCTCTCAAATGTCATGTTTAGGCGTCAGACAGCTTCTGCTGTGCTCAACCAAAGCTGCAGAATCTCAGATCTTTGTCATCTGAGTGTGGCTGACGGGATGCAGATGTTGGCATTCGCTTGCGTGCCAACCATCGCTGCCTTCCTGATCTGTTTCGCAATAACCATGAGCCGCTAGTTCGAAACATAGAGACATCGGCAACCCCACGATGCTCGCAGCCTGGGGTTTCGTAGCGAGGACAAGACATGAACTTGGTCATATTCGGCGCGAGCGGAGGCACGGGGCGCGCCCTCGTGGAGCAAGCGCTTGACCGAGGGCACACCGTCACAGCTTTTGTGCGCAAGGCTTCTCGAATGCACATCAAGCACGGACGACTGAGGCTTGCCATTGGGGACGTGCTCGACTATGGCATGGTCGAAGCTGCCATCGCCGGACAGGACGCGGTTCTCTCAGCGCTCGGCCACAAACGATGGCTGATTAAGACTTCCATATTGTCCAGGGGTACCAGGAATATCGTTGCGGCCATGACTAAGTGCAAGGTGCGAAGGTTTGTGTGTGAAACCTCGCTTGGAGTAGGCGACAGCCGGGGTCGACTGGGGATCCTGTATACGTTCTTCCTGATTCCTCTCCTGCTCTACTTCTACTTTCAGGATAAGGAACTGCAAGAAAAGTGCATCATGCAAAGCAGCCTGGATTGGATCATTGTTCGTCCAGCCGCGCTGACCAACGGCAAACAGACTGGCGCAGTTCGCGAAGGCAAGGACATCGGGAGCTTCTTGTTCACGCATAGGATTTCGCGAGCCGACGTCGCGTCATTCATGCTGTCAGAGGTGAAAGATGATCGATATGTGAAAGATACGCCTGGCGTTGAGTCCGGCGTGAGCAGCTTAACAACCGGCTACTTGCGTTGAAACAACATTCTTTCGAGCGGGGTGATACCGAACGCGGGCAAGCGGAGCGCGGCTACATGTGCAAAATCGCTCAGCACACATCCCTAATTGCTGCGTACGATTCAACCATGTCCAGAAGACTGCAGAAAAGCAAGAGACGGCCTAAGAAAGTAAAGAAACCGATCATTGTGCACCTTCCCGCCGCCGCATAAGCTGGAGAGGTAATGCCTTCAGAACCGGCGCGAGGGTACCAATCAACGTGTGCACTTCTGCTCAGAATAGCATCGACACAGAGAGTATTGTGTCGACATGACGAGTGCTAACATCGCGCAATGCCCTTTGTGCAAGGGAGTGGGAACGGTGAATGGGGCTATGATCTGCCCAAGATGTGATGGAGATGGAATTCTGGACGCGACGGTTATCGCAGCGGAGCGTCGCGGGCGACAGCAAGAGCAAAGCGCAAATTCCTCAGCGCTTGACTAGTCGAGTAGATAGACGCCCATTAAACCAAGCTATTCTTCGTTTGACTCTTGAGTAGTATCGGCGTAGGGTTGGACATGAGTGACAGTTCCTACCCTCTTTCAGACCCTCTGAACTAAGTCAGTCCTTCTGAAGTTCTCCCCTCTTAGCGACCGACCACAACCTTAAGGAGGTTGCAATGTTTGCTCGTAATGTCTCTATTCATCTGAAGCCGAACACACTCAACGATTTCAAGCAGACGTTCGAAAAGGAAATCGTACCCATGCTGCGCAAACAGGCGGGATTCCGCGACGAACTTGCTCTGTCGGGCGATAGCGATACCTACGTGACCGCGATTAGCTTCTGGGACTCCAAGGAGCAAGCCGATACCTACAACAGCAGCACGTATCCGAACGTCTTGAAGACGTTGGATAGGTATCTGGATGGTCCACCTAAAGTGCGCTCTTCGGCCGTGATCAGTTCCACTTCCCACAATGTGACCGCAGCCCAAGTTGTAGCCGCCTAAGCTCGACTATGCGGATGAGAAGCGCCAACATCGCGCCTTCTCATCCGGCATCTAAACGAACCCTGACTCGGAAAGAGCATCTCCCGTGCAACCTGATCCTCAGCGATTCGAGAATCAGAAGATTCTCGAACAGACAAATGCGCGCCAGGCAGAGTTGGATGAGGCTTCGCGTGGCGTGGCGAATGAAGGCTGTCCCAATGAGCCTGTGTCAAGCGTTCCCGATGCTACAGGATATTCGGGCGCAGATGATGCTGCGGAGCGACAGTAGCTTCATCTGTAGGCGATTTAAATCGTTCCGTTGAGAAGTTATCGATCCTCTCCTGCCGGTCCAAAACTGTATAAAACTGCTCAGTCAGACCTCGCTTGATGGCCTATAAGTTACACAGCCTCTTCCGTACGGAGCAGTAAGCAGATCAGGAGATCAATATGGCGACTCCGGCGAGAACAACGCAAGTCAGCGGGATCTACGAAACGTTAGGACAATTGATTCAGAATCCCAAGTCGTTGGGTTTGCGGGAACAACTTCCACCGCGTGTTCTAGCCGTGTTGACCAGCACGCGAGAGATTCTTCGGGAAGAGATGAACGGGAGAGCGCCGATAGCTGGCGGAGAGAACGATTTGGCCGCCGAGTTGTCTCAGGATGCCGATACGCAACACGGCATTCCCGAAGAAGGACAGAACGAAATGTCTTTCAACCGGCTGCTGTGCCTTCGAATGGAGCAACTTCACTTGAGCAACTACGACGTTGCCGTCAGCCTTGGCTGCACTATCCAGCATGTGTGCGACTTAATAACTGGGGTCAGGGAGCCAACAGAGCTGCACATTGCAGAGCTTGCATTGCTATTTGGAGTGACTCAAGACAGCCTTGCGACAGCCGGGAAGCCGACGATGTACCGTCTGGCCGCAACGGTTTAGCTGCGCGGCATCCAGCGCGTTAGAAGCGGCCACCGAGCCCTCTGGGGGTTAACGAGATGTTGAGTCCTTTGAAAATTGGGACTGTTCTTGTGCAGACTAACACGTTCATTCCCGATTCGGTCTGGGTGCAAATGGAAACCTTCTGTGCCGGCTGGCAGGCGATCACGAACTTAAATGGCGACGATCTGGATCGGCAGATTCGCGATGGTGGCTGGAATTTCATTTTTATGGGTGGCGCGCTTCAAGGCACTTCCTGGGGATCCTGGGGCGGTACTGCCATTCGCTCCGCAGCAATTCGAGTCTTGAAGAGAACCCAGGCGACGAAGCTCAATGCATTTGAGATCACTGGTATCCACGCCAGGCGCTTTCTTGGAGTTCCGTACGTGGTTGTGACCGGCCATTCACGTCACGTGCAGAAGAGCACAGTATTGCAAAACATCGCGGAACGGATTCATCAGACCGCACGAGCTATGCCGAGTTCAACTTCCGACGGAGTAAGCGTTGCCCCCGTGCCTGCTCCAGCAGTTGCAAAGTGATCATTCCCGCCGATGGAGACGCGGATCTGTTTAGAGTGCTCTCGCGTCTATCGACCTGCTACGCCAATTTGGCAGGAGTATCCACTCCACTATCGAGCGGTACACTTGCGCGGTTCGGCGGCGGAGTTGCTCCTTCGTCCGCGTTTGGAGACTCTTGCGAATGACCTGGCGTGGCTGGAACCGTCACAGGCGGTCGATTCCGACGCGTCTCCGCCGGATTGGCGTGAGCAACTGCACAGTTGGGCGTTAATAAGAAAGCAGCAGGGACGCCCGTCTCTAAATGACGGAATCTACGTGTGCTTGGGGTCTCCTCCGTTCCAGAGCAGCAAATACTACAACGTACGAAGCGAGGTGAAGTGCAACCTAGAACATGCATTGGCGACGAGTGGCTCCCCGTAATCGGGACAGCCGAACCACCAACTATGGGGAAAAGACTGTGAGACCGGTCGAGACGCTGTACCGCAACTTTTGCGAGCGCCTTGCGCACGTTTGCGAGACTGAGGCCAAAGTCTACGAGGAACATCCGAGTCTACATGACGAAGACTCTCAACTCATCAGTTCGCTGCGAGCCAAGAGCAATGAATGGCGCAAGCAACTGGAACGAATGGAGGCCGCTCGAAAGGGAGCGAGCGTCTAGAGAAATCGAGAAGATATGGGTTGAAACAACCGTTCAACGTAATCTGGCCCTGGTCATGGGGAAATTTACAGCCCAGGACGTGTGAACTCTCTGGGGACTGCCGGAGGTTTCTGACTAAATCACCGGGGCATCCTCGACGCTTAGGCGCCCGTGAAAATCTTAAGCCTCGGGGTGCACGATTTTAGATCTGCAGGGGCACTGCTCGTGTGGGAGCGCCACGTTCGGAACCATCTGCTGACCAGTCGTTTTGGGGCCCCAAGCGCTTTGAACTTGATGTCAGTTCCTGCAGCCATTGAAAAGCTGGAAGAGACAACATCCCTTCCGGGCAGCGCCAACGCCAATTCCCCCTCGCGCGGCCGGGTACATTCATCCGAGTTTCTGCTCCGAGGTTTAGGAGATCCTGCAACGGAGCAATCGCCAGCGCCGCAATCGACGACCACGTGAGATGCATCAGCGCCGGAGCCGCCTCGGCGCTCGCGCCTGGTGCGCGTTTGAGGTAACTCCAAAAGTTCTGCCGTTGGTAATCGGGCGATTCTTCGTACCATTCTCGCGTAGGGGCATTGTCATGGGTGCCGGTGTACGCGACGGTGTTGGGTACAAAATTGTGGGGAAGATAGGGATTATCTGCATGGCCGTCGAAGGCGAACTGCAGAACTCGCGTTCCCGGCACTTGAAATTGGTCGCGCAGTACTTGAACGTCCGGAGTAATGACACCCAGATCTTCGGCGATGAACGGCAGGCGGCCCAGCTCCTTACGCACTGCTTCAAACAGGTGAGCGCCCGGACCCTCTACCCATTTCCCGGACTGAGCCGTTGATGCTCCGGCTGGAACGTGCCACGCGGCCGCGAATCCGCGGAAATGATCCAGGCGAACTACATCCACGTGAGCGAGCAGGGCGCGCAGCCGGTCTATCCACCATCGATAACCGGTTGCACGAAGGGCATCCCAGTTGTAAACGGGATTGCCCCACAACTGTCCCTGCACGCTGAAATAGTCGGGAGGGACACCGGCGACGAAGCGTGGCCGGCGCTGCTCGTCGAGCAGAAACAACTCCGGGTCCGCCCAAACATCACTGGAATCTGGCGAGACAAAGAAAGGTAGATCACCGATCAGGCTCACGCCTTTGGAGTGCGCGTGTTCCTTGAGTTCATCGCCCTGGCGGAACAGCAGAAATTGTGCAAAGCGAACTTGATCGATTTGAGTTGCCAGCTCCCGCCGCACGGTGGCAAGAGCGTCCGGACTGCGCTGAACCAGCTCTTCCGGCCATTCGAGATAATAAGCGCCGTGATATTTGGCTTTCAGCGCCCGAAATAGCGCGTAGTCTTCCAGCCAATGCTCATGTTGAGCGCAGAACTCATCGTATGCGGGACGTAGATCCTTGCGCTCTCCGGTCTGGAAGTTTGTCCATGCTTTTTCGAGGAGTTTGTTCTTAAATGGGATTACGGCGTCGTAGTCCACCACATCCGCAGCAAAGTTACACTCGCAATCCGCCGCCTTGAGCAACCCCTCCAGAATCAGGCAGCCAGGGCTGATCATCATGGCGTTTCCGGCAAACGATGACATCGACTGATATGGAGAATTCCCATAACCGGTCGGTCCGAGCGGCAGAGCCTGCCACCATCTCTGGCCCGCATAATGAAGACGATCCACCCAGGAGAACGCCGACGATCCCAGATCGCCAATGCCATATTGGGACGGCAGAGACGTGACGTGTAACAACAAACCGGAAGCCCGGTAGTCGCGTGGAAATGGAGGAACATTCACGGGCAGGCCGTTGCTGCTCATTGCTATGCTCCGGACTCCAGCGCGCTGTTCACCATTTCCTCCGCTTCGCTCACGATCGCATTCAGATGCGACTCGCTCTTGAAGCTCTCCGCGTAAATCTTGTAGATGTTCTCGGTGCCGGAGGGGCGGGCCGCAAACCAGCCGCTTTTTGCGACGACTTTCAGCCCGCCAATCGGAGCTTGATTGCCCGGCGCCTTGGTCAGCTTGCCGGTGATTGGCTCGCCGGCCAACTCCGATTCCTTGACTGCATCGGGTGAGAGCTTCTGCAATTTTGCTTTTTGTTCTGGCGTGGCCTGCGCGTCGATGCGTGTGTAGTACGGCGTGCCGAACTCTGCTGTCAGTTCCCGGTAGTGCTCCCCGGGATCCTTATCCGTGCGGGCGGTGATCTCTGCGGCCAGAAGGTCCATGATGGGTCCATCTTTGTCGGTGGTCCACACGGTTCCATCGAGGCGAAGAAAACTTGCTCCGGCGCTCTCTTCTCCTCCGAAACAGTAGGAGCCATCTACGAGTCCCGAAACGAACCACTTGAATCCTACCGGCACTTCGCGCAGCTCACGGCCGAGCCTTTTGACAACCCTGTCAATCATGCTGCTGCTTACCAGCGTCTTTCCTACAGCGGATTCCGGACGCCACCGCGGTCGGTGTGTGAGCAAGTATTGGATCGCCACCGCGAGGTAATGGTTCGGGTTCATCAAGCCCGCGCTGGGAGTGACAATCCCGTGCCGGTCCGAATCGGGATCGTTGGCGAAGGCAACCTGGTACTGATCTTTCAGCCCTACGAGCCGGGCCATAGCGTACGGACTGGAACAATCCATGCGGATTTTGCCATCGTGGTCCACGGTCATGAACGAGAAGGTTGGGTCAATGGTCGGATTGACAACGGTGACTTCCAGTCCGTAAATCGAATTGATTGGTTCCCAATACGGTCTTGCCGCTCCTCCCAGGGGGTCCACGCCAAGTTTGAGGCGGGCATCGCGAATGGCGTCGATATCCACGACGTTCTTGAGATCGCGAACGTAGGGCATGACAAAGTCTTCCTGGTGCGTGCTAGCGGCTCGGATGGCTCTGCTGAACGGAATGCGCTTTACCTCCGCATTTCCTGCGCGCAACAATTCGTTCGCTCGATCCTGGACCCAACCTGTGACGTCGGTATCGGCCGGGCCGCCGTTGGGTGGGTTGTACTTGAAGCCTCCATCTTCGGGTGGATTGTGTGAGGGCGTGATCACGATGCCGTCCGCAAAGTGGTCCTTACGATCGCGGTTGTACACGAGAATCGCTCGCGAGATGACAGGAGTCGGAGTTACACCATCATCCTGCTGGATGATCGTCTCGACGTTGTTCGCGGCGAGAACCTCGAGTGCCGTACGCTGTGCCGGGCCTGAGAGCGCGTGGGTATCCTTTCCCATATAAAGAGGACCGTCTGTTCCCTGCTCTCGGCGGTACTCGCAGATCGCCTGCGTAATCGCCAGGATGTGGGCTTCGGTGAATGTGCCGTGCAGTGGCGAGCCGCGATGTCCGCTGGTGCCGAAAGCGACGAGCTGGTTAGGATCGCTGGCGTCGGGTCGGCGCTCGAAGTACTCTTTCTCCAGGCGAGCGACGTCGATCAGCATCTCCCTGGGGGCCGGTTTGCCGGCTAGGGGTGAGAGTGTTGGCGCGTTTACTGTCGGCTGCGTTTCTAGGGTATGGGGCATTGTTCCACCTTCCAGATATCTGCTGCATATTCGGCGATCGTGCGGTCGCTCGAGAATTTTCCCGAACTTGCCACGTTCAGGATAGCCTTCCGCGCCCACTCGTCGGGATTGCCATAGAGCTCGCCGAGCCGGTCTTGCGCCTGACAGTAAGAGGTGAGATCGGCGAGGTGCATGTAGTGATCTCCGTTGGTTAGGAGAGTGTCGCGCAGCGGAGCAAATGTTCCCGGTTCGTAACGGCTGAAGTAATCAGAGAAGATGAGGTCGAGAGCTGCGCGTGTCTCCGGCTCGTGTTCGTAGTGCCAATTCGGGTTATACCAGCCACGGCTCTTTTCAACCTGATCTACCGTGAGGCCGAACAGAAACATGTTCTCCTCCCCGGCTTCCTCGGCCATCTCGATGGTGGCGCCGTCGCGCGTTCCGACTGTGAGCGCTCCGTTCATCATAAACTTCATGTTGCTGGTGCCGCTGGCTTCATAGCCCGCGGTCGAGATCTGGTTTGAAACATCGCTGGCTGGAATCAGCCGCTCCGCCAGCGAAACGTTGTACTCAGGCAGAAAAACAACTTTGATTCGACCGCGTACAAGAGGATCGCCGTCAATGGTGCCCGCGAGGTTGTTGATGAATTTTATGATGAGCTTCGCCAAGCGGTAAGCTGGTGCCGCTTTACCGGCGAAGAAGAATGTCCGCGGCACCATTTCCACATCGGGATTCTCCCGCAGCCGGTTATAAACAACGACGATCCGCAGCGCATTCAGCAGTTGCCGCTTGTATTCGTGGATGCGTTTCACCTGGCAGTCGAAGATGGTATCCGGGTCCACGATCTGTCCCGATGTCGATTTGAGCCAATTGGCAAACTGAGCCTTGGCCTCGCGTTTCGAACTGAGGAACGCTTCACGAAAGCTGCGGTTATCAGCAAACGGCTTGAGGTCGTTGAGTCGGCTAAGGTCGGTGATCCAGCGATCGCCAAGTACATCTGTGATGGCACTCGCCAGTGCGGGATTCGCTTCCAGCAGCCAGCGTCGTGGCGTCACCCCGTTGGTTTTGTTGCTGAAGCGTTCAGGAAACATTTCGGCCAGATCTTTAACCGTGGTCGTGCGCAGCAGTTTCGAGTGGACAGCAGCCACTCCGTTCGTGCTGTGGGATCCCACTATCGCCAAGTTGGCCATGCGGATTTTGCGCGTCCTTCCCTCTTCCACCACACTGATGCGTTCGACGCGTCCCTCGTCGCCCGGAAAGCGGACGCGGGTTTCATCGAGGAGCCGACGGTTAACCTCGTAAATAATCTCCAACTGGCGGGGAAGAAGCGCTTCAAACCACGCAGCCGGCCATTTCTCGAGGGCCTCTGGCAGCAAGGTGTGATTGGTGTACGCCAGCGTTCTCTTAGTCAGGTCCCAAGCCTGATCCCATCCCAGGCGCGCATCGTCCAACAGGATGCGCATCAACTCAGCAACAGCCATCGAAGGATGCGTGTCGTTGAGCTGGATGGCAGCTTTCTCGGGCAGCCTTTCCCAATCTGTATTGTGGCGCAGAAAGCGACGTACGAGGTCGGCCAACGAGCACGCAACCAGGAAATACTCTTGCAGGAATCGCAAAGATTGTCCCGCAGTGGTGGAGTCGTCGGGATATAGCAGGCGAGTCAGCGATTCTGCTTCGAGAGTCTCGCCCAGCGCGCCGACGAAGTCGCCGGTGCCGAATTCCTGAAAGTCGAAGGAATCCGGAGCAGCCGCAGCCCAAAGACGAAGGGTGTTAATCGTCTTCCCTCCGTAACCCACGACCGGACGATCAAAAGGTATTCCGTACAGGCTCGATGGCCGGTTGGGAATGACCTCGAAACATCCACCGCGCAGCTTGAAGGTGCAGTTGAGTTTGATTTCGACTTTTTCGTGCGCGCGGCAGATTTCCCATGGATCAGCGTCGCGCAGCCAATTATCGGGATTCTCTCGCTGCCAGCCATTCTCAAATGACTGCCGAAACATGCCGTACTCGTAGCGTAGACCGTAACCGGTGGCCGGGAGCTGCATGGTGGCCATCGAGTCGAGGAAGCACGCCGCCAGGCGGCCTAAGCCTCCGTTTCCCAAGCCTGCGTCAGGTTCCTGCTCGATCAGTTCAAGCCAATCAAGGCTTTTCTCTCGGATCGCCTGCTGCACTGCGGGATCAAGCAATAGGTTCGTAATGTTGTTGGCGAGCGAACGTCCAATGAGGAATTCCAGCGAAAGGTAGTAAATGCGTTTAGCATTCTGTTGCTCATAGGTTGTCTTTGTCTGCACCCAGCGCTGCGCCAGGATGTCGCGCACTGAGCGGGAGAACGCCTCGAAGCGTTCGCGGGCGCTCGCTACCTTCGGGTCGATGGCCCGATCAAAAACCAGGTGCCGGTCGTAGAGCGCGTCTTCTTTTCCGACAAAGGGGATGGAACTGGAACCGTAACGTTGGAGAAGCTCGGAAAGATTGGCTGTCTTCGTCGTCATCGGGACAACTTTCGCGGAGTCTGGGCGCACTACACTTTTTGTGCTCATTCGGGAATCCTCGTAATCCGGTTTACCTGCAATTGATAATGTTCCACATCAGGAAACTACTCGGTTGAGTTATGCCGCCACGTGATGATCGTCGTTCCACAGACGGATCACGGGCCGGGACAAATTGTGCTCGTAACTGAGGGCGCTCAGGCTCGCCGGATTCAGCAGAAAATACTTTCCTCCGGACCCTGGACCAAGCGCCAGCCAGCGCGCGGTCAACACCCGAATAAAGTGTCCGCTGGAAAAGAGCAGTACGTCTCCCGCGACGCTACGGACACGCCGCACCACACGGTCGGCGCGCTCGCCGATTTCTTCGGGCGATTCGCCGTCTGGTGCGCCGTCGCGGAACAATTGCCAGTCTGGATGCTTTTCCAGGATTTCGGGGGAGGTGAGTCCTTCGTATTGACCGTAGTTCCATTCCACGAGGTCGGGATCGACTTCGGCTCCGGATCCGAACCCAGAAAGCTCGCAGGTTCGAGACGCGCGGCGCAACGGACTAGTAAACACTTTGGCAAATTTCATGCCCTTCAGCCGTTCTCCGAGCCGCACAGCGTTCCGCTCGCCGTCGGGAGTCAGGGGCAGATCCGTAAGGCCGGTATGCTGCCCGGTGTGAGTCCAGGCCGTGTTGCCGTGCCGCGCTATATACACCACTGGAAGTACTTCGCTCATGCTACCTCTTTCCTCTAACGCTTGAATTCACTTGTTGCTTTTCGGGTATTCAAATCCGTCGTCTATGTGTAAATGGCCGGATCAGAACTCGTGCGATTCCGGCCGCAGCCTTCGGACTTGATTGCGGAATAACCGCTGTCACTCCTGCTTCGAAGTCTCCAAGCGATGAGACCACTAGCAAGCCCTTCCGTCGGTCGAACCGCAGGGCGATGTGTACAACGCACTGATCGCACAACCAGTACCGCTCGATATGTCCTTTGCCGTTGCACGGCTTGCCGTGACCGTCGCCCGAAGGAGTCTCGAAGTATTGCGTTTCAACTTCAAATAGCCTTCCTTGATGCAGGTAACGGAACTCGGCGCTGCAAGCAGGGTTCGCACACTTGTGAAGCACCGCAACTCCTCCCGACAGAGTCGTATGACGAAACTGGTTGATCGTAGTTGAATCGTCGACCGAGCCCGTCGTGCCGCAAGGCCGCTGCTAGCGCCTACAACTAGTCTCAGCATTCACAGTTCCAACGTAATCTTGTCGCGCAAGAGTGATGATGTCTGGTTGTATAGACCAACTTAGAACTCCGGAAACGCGGGCAACCACGTTGCTCGCATATAGCGTCGCGAATCATTCGTGACCATAGGCTGGCAGGTGACAGATGCACAGTCTGTGAGCTCACTCTTCGGCGTTCCTTTAACCTGCTGTACCCACGTGCACCGCGACATTGGTGAGCTTCCAACATTCCTCCGCAATTGCCCAATCTTCCTCGGCACGAATGACTAGAACTCGGACCTTGGAGTCAGTGGTTGAGATCTCCTGATCGAGTACTGGCCGTGCATTTAATTCGTTATCAAGTTTGAGACCGAGAAATCCCAGCGTGCTGCAGGCTGCAGCCCGCACATCTGGGGAGTTCTCACCTACTCCGGCAGTAAACACTAGCGCATCCATTCCACCCAACACCGCAGCCATGCCTCCGATAGCCGTTCGTAAGCGATGCACAAAAATATCGAATGCCAGCTTCGCTCGCTTGTGACCGCGTTGCATGGCAGCCAGGATTTCACGCATATCGCCGGAGAGGCCTGAGATTCCAAGCAGACCCGACTTTTGATTCAGCACCTGGTCGAACTGCTCGGCACCGAGGTGACTTTGGCGCATCAGGTAGATCAGGATTCCAGGATCCACCGCGCCCGAGCGCGTTCCCATCATCAGTCCGTCCAAAGGAGTGAATCCCATTGTGGTATCAACACTGCGGCCTCCATCAATCGCGGTGATAGAGCACCCGTTCCCTAAATGGCACGTAACAAGTTTGAGCGATTTAGGGTCCTTTTTTAGCAGTTGAGCCGCACGTGCGGCGCAGTACTGATGATTGATGCCGTGAAATCCGTAGCGGCGAATGCCGCTCTCGAACCAGTCGTACGGTCCCGGATAAATTGCCGCCGCTGCCGGCAGGTGGCGATGAAATCCTGTATCGAAGACGGCTACCTGCGGAACAGATCCTAAAATGCTCTCGACAATATCCATGCCCTCCAGTTCGGGAGGAATATGCAGTGGAGCGAGCTCTGACACGCCGGCGATTGCTGAACGCACCGCGGGCGTAACCGTCACGGGCGTCTCGAAGTTCGGCCCACCGTGGACGATGCGGTGTCCCACCGCATCGATCCCAGAAACGGAAGTCAGGACACGCGCGCTTCCTTCGCTCAACGTGTTTAACAAATGCCTGACGACCTGCTCACGGGAGGAGGCCTGGATTTGTTCTTTCTGAACGACTCCGTGCGAGTTCTTCACCGCAAGAGTGGCGGTGCCGTCGCCAAACTCGACTTTACCCTCCCAGAGGCAAGCGGGTGGACTCTCCGGGAGTGTCGCGCCAATTTCGTAAAGGCAGGCTTTTTGGCTGCTCGAACCAGAGTTGAGCACGAGAATTTTCATCGGTCGGGAACTCATTTAGCGATCAAGTGTTTCACGTCCTGTGTATGCAGGAGCATAGCTATCGAGTTCGCACGGTTAACACTGGACAAGGAGCACCGCAAACTACTCGATATGAATTGGTAGACACAAAACGTTCGGTAAATCTGTGACTCTCCGGCACGGCAAGCACAACTAAATCGGCGGCCGTGCGATCAGCTACCTGCAAGATGAGATCGCTCTGTGTGCCGATCTCGCTTGGCAATTGCGAAAGGCTCGTCAGTGCCCTATTTGGACTAGAGTCGCTCAGCTCAGTTTGACAGCATTCGATCTGAGATACTTCCGCGACAACACGCCCCGATCGGTTTTCGAGAACATCAACTACGGTGAGCCGGGAGCCGTATTTGCGCGCAAGGGAAAAGGCATACTTTTCCGCGAGTTGGGAACGCGTGGAGGCCTCGCTTACCAACAGGATATTTCCTGGTCCGAATTGCTGTATCCGTGTCCGACTAGAAGAAGGCCCCACGCTCAGAACTGGACAGAAAACTTGGTCTATAGCGAGTTCGGCAACCGATCCCAGAACTAGTTTGCTCCAGCCAGTTCGTCCGTGTGTACCAACAACGATCAGATCGAGGTCGAGATCCTTCACAGCTTGCGGAAGAATCTCGCTCAGATCTCCGACCTCGACCATTACCTTAACTTCAAGATTTTTTGCCCGGCTCTGGTCGCGAAGGCGCGACACTAGCCCTTCAAGTTCGCTCTGAGCATCGTCGCGGGTCTTCCAAACTACATCGGGGTCCGCGAGCCTGTACGGCGTGGGATCAATGCAGTGAAAAAGATGTAACTGCGATTCGTAGCGGCTGGCGATTCCCAGCGCAAAGTCGAGGGCACGCGCCGAACATTCCGAGAAATCTGTGGCCAGCAGCATATTGGTCACGGTCACCTGATCGGTCGAGACAGATAACCGTTGTGGCACTTCTGAAAGCCAACTTGCTGACTGCATGTCTTCCCTTCTGAAGCGGAGTGTGAAGGACGCTAATTGGCGTCAGCAGATGGCCGTACGCGGGCTTCCTGAACTACCGCCCGTTTCTCTTTGTTCTGCACTGTGTTGTTCTGGGCCAGGCTGTTCTGGACAGCTTTGTTCTGGGCCGCATTCACGACATAATTCTGGTGGTCGATGGTTAGGATTTTCTTGCCGTAGAGTCGGACCTGGACCAACGTCTGATCCTTTTCGGGAAGCCAGAATCCATCGATCTTCTGGTACTGCCGTACGAAGTCGGCTCGTTCTATCCAGAACGACAGCTTTTTGGCGGGATGCCCTTCGATCCTGACTACTGCGTAGTCGTCAACATCAATCCACAGTTTGCCTTCAAACAGATACTTGTCTTTCCGCTTTGGAACTGCCTGTGCGACGAAGCAGTGGTAAGGTCCAACCTGCTGTTCACCGAGCAGCTCCAGAGAATAGTTCGCCGATGAGATGGCACTATCGTGATGCACCTTCCCGGCGGCTGCTTCGATCTCGCTGGAGATTAGTGGGTTCAGCGCCATTCGACGAATGAGTCCCGATCCTGCCTCAGAGGTCGCAACAAACTTCTTCTGGTCCGGCGCGCGAAACTCCATCTGCCCTACCTCCTCGGCATGCACCTTCCCTTTTAAATCGACCACCTGATACGTTCTACGGACTGTGTAATCAACCAGCGCTGACTTTCGAAGCGCGTTATGGGCATCCAGCTCGGTGAAAAGCTGGCTCTCGGCGATGCCCGATCGCAGCGGCTCGAGTGGAGCCGTAAGTTCTGATTGGTTCTCCTGATTAGACTTTGCCTTTGTATCCAGCGCCGACATTGTTACTGCAACAAATGTAGCGATCATCAGAGAAAGCGTGATTTTAGAACCCCGCATTGCCATGTTACTGTTCCTTTTTTCGGTCCTTTCTTGCCCGAAACTACGCACACCACTCAGGAATCTGTCTTTATCGGTCTCTCGCTCGTAGCAGCGACCCATCCTTACCTCGTCGATCCAGAGCCTCGAGTACCTAACGGGCGTCGCTCGCGGAATCGGATCCCTGACTGCTCTGTACTGGAACCGGCTGCGGGCTCGCTGGTAAGGATGATTGTTTAATGGTCTTGGCCACGTTACGGGCCAGATTGTGGGTAGCCTTCAAGTTGCTTCCCATGAATCGGACGTTGCCGTCGACTGTGTGCTCCAAAACAACTTTTCCATCTCTCGTACACAGTTGGCTAAGGACAGTTAGCTTCGTGGCTCCGCTAACAGTAGTCACAGCACGCCGAGTCTCGCTCCCTGCCGTGTACTTCTGCACGGTTGTTTTCAGAATCAGCAGGTCGGAAACATCTTTGGCATTACGATCGCCATCGCGAACTACCTGCTTGAATCGCTTTGTCTTGCTCAGCTCATCAAGAAGGCTTTCGTAGATAGCTATCCGGAAAGAAGGTGTGAGGTTTACGTCGCCAGGGTCAACCTTGTCGACCTGCACGCTCCATTGCACGCCACTCGAACCGTCGCCTTTCGTCGAGGACTTCGCCGTCCCGGCTTGAGCATGCATTTGGCACGAATATGCGCCGGCCATGGTCACAATCAGAACTGCAAGTCCGAACAATGAGATTTGTTTATTTGCTTTCACGTGGCACCTCCGCAGCGCTTTGTTTTGCCGGTTCGTGATCGGTCTGGCTCACGTGTGCGCCCTTGGCCAAGAGCTCACTTCTGAGAACCTCACCTTGCCCTTTGTTAACCTGGAAGATCGCTCCATGAAATCCACCATTGCCGTCAACGTATTCAAGGGCAACGGTGTCGTACTTCTTGTGGGCAAAGAGGCTCACGACTCGGCCACCCCCGAATGGAGCCGCAGCCTTACCCAGAGTCATAGGCGTGCCGCCGACCTGCGTGTCTTGCTCGCCTAGAAAGATGTCCTGGACAGAGACTATCTTTACTTGCACGGCGGGTTTGCCGTCTTTCTGAAACTGCAAAGCATCGTCTTGAACTGACAAAGTCCCGTTCGCGTTGCTTGACGCGCCTTCAAACCCAAGCAGATGGGTC
Source organism: Terriglobales bacterium (assembly GCA_035567895.1). NCBI lineage: Bacteria > Pseudomonadati > Acidobacteriota > Terriglobia > Terriglobales > Terriglobales bacterium. Next base: position 32,875 of record DATMPC010000103.1, read on the forward strand.
GCGCGAATACTGACAGACTTAGTCACATTCGTCGTTTGGGTTGCATTCTGCCCAAAGGCCAGGGCGCTCCACCAAATCACCAAGATCACGAGCGCTATGGCTGAACGACGCATAAGAAGCTTTCCATCCGGCGTGCGGTACCACGGAATAGCAGTGCGATTCATGTTTTCTCCAAACCGGCCCAGCCGGGATTCGTTCATCCGTTGAGCGGGCTCTACCAAACTCTTCTTACTCACCCAAGCATTCGAGGTTCCAGATCCGAGCCGTGTCCGAGATGCGGCAGCCGCACTCCAAAGTCAGTGACATAGCGTCGATAGTCATCGAGGAAGCAGACCGCATGTTCGAACTTCTGAGTTGGTGAAAGCCAAGGATTTGACAACTGACAGGTGAACCAGAATGGGATTGGGCCCTGATACCTACTTGGACTGCCTGACATCCGCAGACTTGCGACTGACGATCGGAACTTCCAACGACTGACCTACGATGTCGTTATAGCGAATCGTCTTCTCACCAACCAGTACCAGCAGGTTACGTCCCGCGGCATACTTTACCGGGGTCGCGCCTGACGGTGGCGTATATAGGACTACGTAAACGGTGTCGCCCACTCTTACGGAAACGTCATAGCTGGCGTTGCCACCTCCGTCGCCAGACGACTGGTGAGCTTTGACAGCAGTGATTGTGCCGACTTGATATTTCTCAGCGGACTGGCTGAACGCCGGCAACGTGAACAAGCAGATACAGATCACACTCATTAGTCTCAGCATGCATTGCTCCAAGGCTGTAGATTCCTTCTACCCCTGCCTCGAAGCATTCAGAGTTCCAACGTCGGATCACACAAGAAACAAGCGGAAGGGAGCTGGCTCCGCGATCTTGGATGAAACGCATCCCGTGCCAAGAATTTGGCAGATGACAAGGACTCGGATGTCGCAAACAGAATCGTTGTCTCTCGTGGGCAGGGGCACCTAAGAATTCGTGGTTCTGGCAGCTAATCACCAGGCCTCGCACTTGGCATCTCGCTTGCAAGCTCAACTTGCAGCGAGGCAGCAGCCGGTTCAGACGAAGTCCGCAGCCAACCAGCACGGAGCGCTTGAGAGTGAAAGACACCGGCGGCAAGTTAACCGACATATGCAGTCCCAGGCTGCGCCTTGCATCATTGCCAACCTGAAGCAATAGTTTAAGAAAGGCTTAGGCGATACGAGAGCAGCTATGAGCGCTATCGAGACGACGCCAGAAGAAACTAACGACAGGATCATCTCCTCGATCATCAATTGGGTCTGCCCCAGATGCGGCGGACATATGGTGGAGTATCAATGTTGCGGCAGGTGCCGCAGGAACTGGCTCCCGGAATGGGAATGGGCAAACTACGCAAAAACCAAGTCTGCCGGCAGCAGCGGAGCAGACGTAAACCGCCGCCAGACGGCGAGCCATATTCCTGCTGCCTCCCGCCCCAGGTGAGAAGGACCTCCCGATAGTTTGTGTTGTGGCCTAGTCTCAACCGGGCTGCGTCTCGCTTCTTCGCACAATTCAGCGTGATCGTCCATGTGATTTCTTGATCAGATAGTCCCGGTCTCCAGTAGCTCAGGCACTTTCCCATCAACGTCGAAATGGGCATGACGGCCCGGCCCGCTTTGCTCCGCAGCATATGCACGCCAGATCACACGCATCGACGCCATCATTGGCACGGCGAGATAAATGCCCACGATACCTCCGATCTCTGCGCCAACTAGCACACCGAAAATCGCAGCCAAAGGATGGATCTTCAAGTGATGTCCCATGATTCGCGGCGTAGTGTAGTAGTCCTGAATCACTCTCCAAACTCCCAGCAACGCCGCCATCAAGATCCAGTGCGAGTGATTCAGAATGCCGATGCCGATAACCGCTGCGAATGTGCTTATCCAACCAACCGCGGGGATGAACTCCAACAATCCGCCCAGAAAGCCCAATGCTATGGCGTGCGGAAATCGCAGAAGGAGCATCGCTCCCGAATAAAAGAGAAAGGAAAGACCGCAAAGAAGTACTTGCGCCCTCATATATTGAGTGAGCATTATGTGCAGTTCGCGCGCTACGGCACGAATTCTGGGACGCAGGTTCGTGGGGAAGAATAGCTGAATGAAGATGTCCGCGATGTGATCGCCGTCGCGCAAAAAGAAGATCGCCAGGATGGGAATTACAAACAACAAACCGAGGACTCGCGCGGCGTTCGAAAGATAACGATCGGTCGTTGTTACGAGGCCCTGAATATCCCCTTTGTGCCTGGTTAAGAATGCCCTGAAGCGGAATTCTTGTTCTTCGCTCCAGCCGTATTCCCCTCTCAGTTCGGTCGCTATATTTCCGGTGGAGAGGCCGTCGAGCAGGACCGGCACCTGATCCACCAGCTTCACGGTATTCCTGGCCAGACCTGGTGCGAACTCATATCCCAGTAGAGCCATCAAAATCACAAAGGCGAGGTACACCTCCACCACCGCGGGCCCCCTCAAATTCCTGAAAAACAGAGAATGCCGTTGCAGGAACTTGACGAGGGGATTAATCAAGTAAGCGAAAAATACGGCAAACACGAAGATCAGGATGATGCGACGAGCACCGTAGACGGCTACGCACACCATTGCAAAGAACAGTATGGTTAGGAGGATGTCCGCCGTACGGCGCTCGGGAAATGCCATTTTTAGTTGTCCATGCGCGAGAAATCCGCGCGGCACTTGCGTTCTCAACCGAAGTCGATGCAAGGCAAGGGCCATTATCGCGGAGTGCTACTTGGCCGGAGACAAAGATCAGTACTGAAGAACTCTCTTCTGATTGGTAGCGCACTACTGAGAGTGAGAACTTTTTTACGGAGTTAGAGTGGACTTGTCCTCGATGAAGTTGGGGGAATGATAATCTCCCGACGTCCAAACATCCGTGCGTCAAGAGACAAAGCGCCTGCGCCCAGGCAAATTACAGCAACGGCGATCACTGCCGACAAGACAGCAGTCGTTGGGGACTCAAGAGGGCCGATGCTGGATCTCGGAAACCAGGAAAAAACGCTGCTCACGCCGATCATCGCGGCTACTAATGCCACGAACCGAGTAAGGAGTCCGATCAGAAGCAGAACGCCAACTGCAATCATGGCAGCGACGACAGCTAACATTAGGAATCCGAATTGATGTCTATCACTGAAGTAGGCCGTACCTTGAGTAATAAGTACAGCTCCCCCAGCCGCTCGTAGAAGCAGAAGACCTGCACCCGGCCACCCGTCCGGAAAGGTAGAGAACATTGGAAGCAGCGATTGTCTCCTTCACGACTAAGACCCACGACCAATTCCGCAGAGTAGAGGTTTCGTTCACGAAATGAATCCCTAGTGCTTGGAATCTTTTCCTACCACTTTTGAGGTATCGGCAAGATTGACTGGGAATTTTTGTCAGAGCTGGATGATCCCGCGCCGCACACCAATAGCGACCGCCTGCGTCCGATCGGAAGCGCCGAGCTTTTCCATGATGTGCTTGATATGCACTTTCACGGTTTCTTCTGTGATGAAAAGCTTCTCGGCAATATCGCGGTTCCGGTTGCCGGCAGCAATTTTCTGGAGAACCTCAATTTCCCGTGCGGTAAGAGTCTCGTCGCTGTAATGCTCCGCCAAGTGGGCTGCGATCTCCGGTGGAATGCGCTTCTTACCTGCATGCACCTGACGAATTACCTCCACCAGTTCCTTCGGGGGCATACTTTTCAGCATGTAGGCGCGAGCTCCAGCTTCGAGGGCTCGCTGAATCTCCACGTCGCCGGCAAATGTTGTCAAAATGATGATGCGGGCTGCGGGAAACTCTGAGTGGATAGCGATCATCGCATCGATGCCGCTCATGTCGGGAAGCCGAAGATCCATCAGGGTTACGTCGGGGAGATGTTCCCGAAATCGCTGAATGGCGTCCCGCCCATTGGACGCTTCACTCACCAGCAGCATGTCCGGCTGATTTCTGATAACTGTAGCCACACCCTCGTGCAGCAGAGGATGATCGTCAACGCTAAAGACGCGAATTTTAGCCGCCTCGGGCATCTACACCGCTCACTTTTGTGATTTCTGATTCTTGTGGGATCTGTTTTCGTGCCGCATCTTTCGACAGCCAAGTATAGACGCGAATGCATCAAGTCCGAGGCTCAAAAGGGACGAGGCCCTGATAATTCGAATTTGACCACGGGCATTTATCTATCATCCTTCCCGGTAATTATTGTCGGGACGGCTTGGGTTTCTCCGTCGCCAGCGGATGTTTGCAAACCACGAGGAAGCTGAATTCGAAGGACTGTATTCGAAAGCAATGTCGCTGGGGACGCGCAGGTCGACTTCAGTTCCACCTCCAGTGCGACTCAGCACCCGCAGCTTCGCTCCGATCCTCTCGGCTCGTTCCCGCATGCCTGAAAGTCCCCAGTGTCCATCGCGTCCGAAATGCAGAACCTGAGGATCGATCCCGCCGCCATCGTCCTGGACGAGAACTCGCAAGTGGTCTGTTGCATACTGAAGGTGAACATCGATGTTGTTGGCTCCCGAATGGCGGAATGCATTCACCAATGCTTCCCGGCCTATGCTGTAAACGTCGTCACGGATCGCGGGCCGCAACGGTAAAGAAGCACCTTCGACTACGACGCGGAAATCAACTCCTTCCTCACCCAGTTCCTCGGGAATTCGTGAGAGTGAATTCTTCAGATCCTGTGCGCTCTCGATCGAAGATCGCAGTCCTCGCAGCATGTTGCGGCCTTCAGCGACGACTTGTCCTGACAATTGCAAAATCCGATTCAGAGTGGGACGTGACGGAGAATCGGCGGGCAATTGATCCACCGCAACGTGAAGCTGCATAGACACGCTGAGGACGCCTTGCAGAAACGTGTCATGCAGCTCGTGTGCGATGCGGGTTCGTTCGGCAAGCCTCTCCTCAAAGCGAATACTAAGCAGCCGGGTCACCTGGTGCATGCGTACCCGGTAGAGCACCAAGGTCAGCAACCCGGCGAAAACCACACAACTCAACCGAAACCACCACGTTTGCCACATGGTTGGCTCAACTTCGAAGGCCAACTCAGCCTCCGAGCTGTTCCACAGGCCATCACTGTTACTGGCCATCACACGGAACCGGTATGAACCCGCCCCGAGGTTTGCGTAGGTGGCTTCCCGGTTCGTCACAGCTTCATTCCAGCCGTGATCAAAGCCGTCCAGTCGGTAACGGTAGTGGACCCGCTCAGAGTTGCCGAGACTCAGCCCCACATAGCGAAACGTAGTTCTTTGTTTTGCTGCCGAAACCTGGACAGGTTCTCGGAGATTGATCGGACTGCCATCGGCCAAAACTGCCTCAACGTGAACGAGAGCCGGTGCGGAATTGACGGTCGCCCGCAGCGGATCAGCCATGGAAAGACCACGATTCGTGGAAAACCAAATACCCCCCTGCGTATCGGCGACAACCGATCGGTGCCGCTTTACTCCTTCGGTACCGCCCAGTCCATCCGCGATGCCGTACTCGCGCACATCATTGTCACCCACTACGTCCTCAATTAAGCTGCTGCGTTTCACCTGCAGCACATGATTCGCGGTTGCAACCCAGAGCCATCCGTTCCTGTCTTCCGCCATTCCGTATATCTGCTCGCGCAGCGAGTCGGGCACGTTTTTCGGCGCGTGGACCTGCCCCGCGCTAAGAAAGGCGAGGCCTTCGGCAGTTCCAATCCACAGCGCCCCTGTCGAATCCAGCAGTAGTGAGTTGACGTCCTGAGAAGGCAACCCGTCGCGAACGCTGTAACTACGCCAGCCAGTCTTAGACAGCGCACTCACACCATTGGGGGTGCCAAACCACATCGTTCGATCGAGTCCCTCGACAATCGAGGACACGGTGTTCGACGCCAATCCGCTCGGAGTCGGGTAGGTTTTGAAATGGCCGTTCCGCAGTTCGCTCACGCCGCTATTCAGCGTCCCCAACCAGAGCGTTCCATCGTGACTTTCGTAAACTGCAGAGACGCTGTTTTGAGCCAGCCCATCGGCCTGCGTGTACGTCTTGGCCGCAAACGAACCGTTGGAATCGTGCAGATGCGTCAGCCCGCCACGCTGTCGTCCGAGCCACAAGTCGTTTCCCCGGCCGGCGATTGAGTAGACAATATCCTGAGTCAACCCGGCAGCCCTGAGAGTTCCGAGATCTCCTTCCTTCAGTCTCCGCAAGCCGCCCTCGATGGGCGCAAACCAAATCTGACCGTCAGGGCCGGCGTACACTGGCCCTATACTTTGCGATTTCAAATCGGGAACTGTGTAGGTAACAAACGCGCTGTCACGGAGGCGCTCAATGCCTCGCACACTACCAATCCAAATGTTTCCTTCCCTGTCTTCGAACAGCGCAGTCACGGCAGCGTCGGCGGAAGTACTTCTGAGCAACGCGGAAACACCGTGAGTATTGAGACGCTGCAGCCCGCGAGTCGTGCCCACCCAGATGTTCGCGTCCCGGTCTCGAATCAGGGAGAGCACTTCAAGATGAAGGAGGGGGGACGGCACACCTGCGCGAGTGAGTTCGGTTCCGTCCCAACGCAACAGACCATTGCTGGTTCCGATCCACAATTCAGAGTTTTGGATAGGCAGCAGGCAGTTGACTTTAGCCCTGGGCAGTCCCTTGGCCACTGCGGAGACACGCCCATCTTTCAGGTAGAACAGCCCGCCCTGCTCTGCTCCTAACCAGATTTTTCCGTCGCCGGCGTCGACCACAGAGGTGACCGCATAGTTTGGTATGGCAACGCGATGCTGGGCGAGACTGGTGGACCAACTGAAACGCGTTGACTGGTCGTCAGGAGTTGTTGCATCCCCGGCGGAAGGAGAGAATTCCTCTCGCGGTGAGACTCTTACAAATCGTTCGCCGGTATATGTGAGAGTGCCCATGGGGAGTGACGAAAGCAACACAGCTCCTCCCGTTTTCTGACCCATTGCCGTGATGCCGTTCTCAGCCTCGCCGCGGATAAGGTCGAACACTCCATCGCGGTAGCGCAGGAGCTTGGTATTTTGCAGCAGGATCCAAAGATTTCCTTGTGCGTCAGCCAGAAGCTTCCGCACTGCACCAATCGGAGATGAGGAGGGAGTTGCCTGATCGAATTTCCGGAAGTTCAAACCGTCAAAACGGATCAGGCCCTTGTCTGTCCCAATCCAGAGGTAGCCATCGGGGGTTTGGGCAAAAGATGAAACTGCTCCGCCCGGAAACCCTTTCTCAATTCCCCAGGACTCGTGAAGGTATTGCGACGGCATCCGATTTGGATTAACCGCAGATACCGAAACCGCAAAACAAACTGTAGCCAGTCCAGCTATGGCCCATTCAAGTAACCAACGCCGCGCAAAATGATCGCTACGGGAGGTACTCAAATTTTTCAATTACGACCTCGCTGTCGTTCTGGAGAGGATTCTTGTCGCTGGCGACGACATAAAAGAATAGCTCTACTCTTTCCTGGCCCGGGGTTGGGATTCCAGAGGTGAATTCGTGTTCAGAAACCAGCGGCGCCCCAGCGATGGATGACCCGCGGAACGTCTTAAAGCTTACGCGTCCCGACTCCCAGCGCATCACGTGCGTCAGGGTGCCCCTGGGCTCCTCAAATGCGAAAACATTTCCAGGGATGTAGAACGGTTGAATTCCGTATTGTGCGTCGTTCTTTTTTGTAGAGTCTCCCCAATGGCTGATCTCTACGTCCATCTCACGATAGTATTGGTCACCACCCGAGGAATCGAATGTATTCATACTGACAACAGCGGCCGGTTCTAAATGGGAAGTGTCACGAACGGTGAGCGCATATGTACCGTAGCCGAGACTCCGATTTAAGACCATTTCTGCACAAGACCATCTACCTGCCTTTTTCTTGATTTGCAGATGAAGTGCACCGTTGGCATCTGTCCAGGCATTGTCCGGATCATAAGGATTGTTCGTGCCGCCGCGATCGCTCGAGATTGTGCGAACGTCCCAATCGTACCCGCTAAACTTCAGTGGCTTTGTGGGAGCAAGTATCGGCGTGCCAGTGCCCTTGACGATCTTTACTAGAACCACCGAACCACCCTGCGCGGGCGCTAAGTCCATCGTGGGGGGTGGACGATAATCGGGTTCTATAAGTAGAGCAGCGTAATCGAATCCGAGGTGAGTTTCGGTGCTCCAGGTTGAGTCGGCGTGTATGGGTATAAAAGGCTTGTCTGGCCAGGGCTGCACCCACCACGGCCCACTGTGCGCATAGATAACGATCTGCTGTCCTGGGCGAGCGTTTCTGACACGCCCGGCGATCGTGTCGATTTTCTCTCTCCCACCCTGCGCAGCGGGCGGAATCTTGCTGAACTCGATCGACGGGCTAGTGTTGTCCTTATGTGATTGGCAACTGTTCAGCGCAAAACACAAAACCAGCAACAGTACCGCTTGCAACCGCTTTACGAAAACCAGCCTGGTTTTCATGACGGCCCCTTAACGCTTCCGAACCGCAAACACGAGCGAGATCTTCAGATGTTTCCTTTTGCCTGTTCGTAGTCCAAGAGGCTACACGAGGCAGCGTCAGTTTACATCTTCATTCCTGGCCCTGTTCTGTCGATGCGAGCGAAGTAACACTTGCGCATTAAATGACCCCGTACCCAAGCAGCCCCGCGGACGAGTTGTTTGCGGCTGCTGCGATGGGCGTCACTCCTGCTTCATTCTCGTTGCGATCCCGTTTTCGGATTGCTGCTCCCTCGGCCTCCTTGGTGAAAATGAGGCGGCCCTCCGGGTCGAGATCGATTCTGACGAAGTCCCCAAACTTTAACTGCGAAGTTGCTACTAGACTCGCAAGAGGAGACACGAGATTTTTTTCTATCGCCCGCTTCAAATGACGAGCCCCATACTTTGCGTCGGTACCCTCTTCCAGAAGAAAGTTCTTGACGCTTTCTGTGCAACCGAAGAGGAATTTTTTCGAGCCGGATGCTCCCAGGATGCGCCGCTGCACCATCTCCAACTCGAGTTCGAGGATCCGCTGCAGATGTGATGAGCGCAAGGTCTTGAACACGACAACCTTGTCGATGCGGTTCATGAACTCCGGCGTGAACTTGCGCCGTGCAGCTTCCACCGCGGTACGGTCGATCTTTTCGTCAAATCCGTCATCAACGACTTCCTGCTTCGGTGAGAATCCGAAGCGGCCGTTCGCCAGGTTCGACATCTCGGCCGCCCCGAGGTTGGACGTCATAATAATGATGCACTGCGAAAGATCCACGCGACGGTTGTCGCCCAAAGTAAGAGTCCCCTTATCCAAAACTCCGAGTAGTAGCTGCCACAATGCGTCGGAAGCCTTTTCGATCTCGTCAAACAGCAGTATGGAAAGCTTCAGCTTCTCGGTGTGCCACTGATCAATGGCCTGCTGGGTCAGCAACGGATGAGTCTCCTTATGGCCCAGGTATCCCGGGGGAGAACCGATCAGCTTGGCAATTTCATGAGAATGCTGAAACTCAGCACAGTCGATCTTGATGCAGGCGCGAGGATCGCCAAACAATGCCTGCGCCATCGCCTCCACCACGCGGGTCTTGCCCGAACCGGTCGGTCCCAGAAACAGCATATTGGCCACCGGACGTCCGGGAGGATTCAGCCCAGCCAGAAACGTCTGGTATATCTGCGCTACTTCTTCGACGGCGTGCTCCTGGCCAACGATGTTTCTGTGCAGACTATTCGCGAACGCAGCCGCCTCTGTGTTGCGACGCGTAGGATCCAGCGCGATGGTGAGATTTCTCATAATCCTTTGACCTCTAACTCATCCGATCTATCCGACTAGGCCGATTTCTTCGCTTCTGAGCGAAACTCGATAACTTTTCCAGGCTGCGTCTGAGGAGACTTAGACGGGTTCTGAAAATTCCTCGGAGTGTAAAACTCAATTACCTTTGCCATGACACATCTCCTTAATTCATGCTTCTGGCCCGGGACCCAACCCAACTTAACCTTTGAACTCCGGTAGCCCTACCATGACCATCCACATTGACAACGCACCGAATCGGACAACCGGAGTTTGTGCAAGATCGCTTTACAAACCGCGCATGATCTCATCCACATGACGTTTTCTCCTTTGCACGATCAGAACTTTCTCACGATCTCTCCTGTGGACACATCACGAGATGCAGTGTTTTTTTGTTACCACGGGAGGCGTTCCGATAGGTACCTCATTCGGGTAGCACTGGAGCTATACCTCACCGGCCCGATGCTCCGTAAACCTAAGAGGATGGAACGCCTTCAGCGAATGGGGACGAGACCTAGACCTTCGGTCAAACGCCAAGCATTGACAGGTTTTTGCGCTATGACAAGCTCTAATCAGCAGAGGAGTGGAAGGCAACAGCGCTTGGGATGAACAGTTGGACCTCTGTCCCGTTGGTCGGGCTACTGGCGATTTCGAGTAGTCCCCCGATTCTCGTCGCGCGCTCCCGCATTCCCGCCAGACCCCAGTGCCCGTCACGCCCTGCGAGGAGCACTTGAGGATCGATTCCACACCCATTGTCTCGAACCCGCATGCGCAGGTTGCTGTCGGCATATTCGAGTTCGAACTCCACGCGCTTGGCTCGGGAATGACTGAATGCGTTGACCAGAGCCTCTCTCCCAATTCGGTAAATCTCATGCCAGACTTGCGACCGCAGCGGCTCCTGCCGCCCAACAACGGCTACGCGAAAGTCGACGTCGGGTTGAACCGCGACTTCCTCTTGGACGCGCGACAAGGCCTGAACCAGATCCGGCGTGCCGGTCGACCGGAGATCCTGAATAGTCGCCCTGCCCTCCTGAATCCCCTGGTTCATGATCTGCAGGATTCGATCTAACCGCGGTTTCACCGACGAATCCGAAGATACCTCATCTGCCGCTACGCTCAGCAGCATCGATGCGCTCAGGAACGTCTGGAGAAGTGTGTCATGAAGTTCCTGCGCAATTCGAGTTCGCTCTTCCAGGCGCACATTCTCTCTTCGGACCCGGTTTTCTTCCCGTTTGCGCGATTCAATTTCGGTTGAGGTCGCATACCATCGTCGAACGCGGCCTTCTTCTACTAATGGGTTGTACCGAAACAGGAACCATCGATAGACGCCATCTCTTCCACGCAATCTTGCCTCGAGCTCAAACGGGGCGCTCAGGGCAAGTCCACGCTCCCGTACTCTGCGCATTCTCACCGCGTCATCGGGATGAACTATTTTGCCGATGTCCTCTGACGTAAACTTGTCGAGCGTCAACCCCGTGTATTCCCTGGCAACACGATTTGCATGGATCCGTTTGCCGTCGGCGTCTAGCACCACAATAATTTGAGGAACCAGATCCACAAGTTGCTGAAGTTCCTGCTCGGCCCGCTTACGTTCGGTGATGTCTGTTACCGCACCCACAAATTCCAGATCCTCCGATCTGGCTTGTGCGACTGGATGGCCTACGACCCGAACATGTTTCACTGAACCATCGGGAAGCAGCAGGCGATGTTCAAAATCGAATTCCCTTGCCTGCTGCCTAGCACAGTCGATTACCTCTTGAACAAGCGGCCTGTCATCTGGATGGATTCGTTCAAATACGAGATCCAGCGTGGGCTGGGTGCCTAGTTCTATTTCGATAATCCGATACGTTTCTTCGGACCAATAGATCTTTCCGCTGGCCACGTGCCACCCGAAACTGCCGGTATGGCTCAACCTCTGGGCTTCTGCTAAGTAAGCTTCGTTGCGCTGTAGTGCCTCTTCGGCCCGCTTGCGCTGACATCGCTCCTCGGTCTCACGCAACGCTCGACGAACCCGAAGCGCAATTTTCGATAGCCGCGTTTTGAAAACATAGTCGGTGGCGCCCTGCTTAAGTGCTTCAATGGCAAGTTCTTCGTCCATCGTTCCAGAGACGAAGATGAATGGCACTTCCGGACAGATTTCCTGCGCGAGTTTTAAAGCAGAAATGCCGTCGAACAGCGGAAGAGTATAGTCCGCCAGGATCAGCTCAAATCCACCCTTCTGAAGAGACGTGAGGAAGTCAGCTCGAGTGTCGGCACGTATCAGTTCGCAGTGGAGACCATCGGCCTCCAGGCTTGCCTGCACAAGCTCGGCGTCCCTCGGCTCGTCTTCAAGATAGAGAATTCGCAATCGTCACTTCCCCGCATGTCTCAAGCAATTTTCAGTCCACACGGCTCAACTGGGCCCCCCGGATTTCAAAACTTCTGTTCCTACTTCTTCTTTGTGCTGCCCGGGGGCGGCTCGTTGATAATCGCCCAAAAGACTCCGAGTTCCTTGATGGCATTGACGAACTCATGAAAATCCACCGGCTTCACGACGTATGCATTCACGCCGAGCTTGTAGCTCGCCACCATATCCCGTTCCTCACGCGAAGACGTGAGTACTACCACGGGAATGAGCTTCAACTTGTCGTCGGACTTTATCTTCTCCAGCACTTGCAGGCCATCGACCTTTGGCAATTTCAGATCGAGCAGCAGAACCGCGGGATTGTCGCCACTGCGCAGCTGGAATTTTCCGCGGTAAAAGAGATAGTCCAGCGCCTCTTCTCCATCCGAAGCAACTACGACTTCGTTGCTGAGGTTATATTCCTCCAGCGCGGTCATGGTGAGTTCGACGTCCTTGGGATCGTCTTCCACCAGCAAAATACGTCCGATATTAGGCATGCTCTCGAGCTCCTACGGTTTAGGTAACGAAAGATAAAAGGTTGCACCGCTCCCTACTTGGCCCTCGGCCCAGACCCGGCCTCCGTGACGATGGATAATGCGCTGTACGGTCGCCAATCCGATGCCCGTGCCTTCAAACTCGTCCGCTCTGTGCAGACGTTGGAATACTCCAAACAGTTTGTTGGAATACTTCATGTCGAAACCAACTCCATTGTCCTTAACGAACACAACCACACCGTTTGTTGGTTCGTCCGTGCATCCAATCTCAATCTCCGGTGTCAAGCGCGTGCGCGTGAATTTAATGGCATTGGAAATCAAATTGACCAGCGCAAGCTTCAGCATCGACCTGTCTCCATACAGGTCAGGTAGCGGCCCGATCTTCCAGGTCATATTGCGCCCTTCCGTCTCCCGCCACACTTCGTTCTGAACTTCTTTTACCAACTGTTCCATGCTAACCATAGATTCACGCGTTTCAGCGCGCCCGATTCGGGAAAAGGCCAGAAGATCGTCTATCAGCGTGCCCATTCGTTTCGCCGATTCGAGAATCATCGTCATATAGCGGCGACCTTTATCGTCTATTTTTGACGCGGCGCCTTTTTGCAGAAGCTCTGTAAACCCGACCATATGCCGGAGCGGGGCACGCAGGTCGTGGGATATGGAATATGCGAAAGCTTCCAGTTCTTTATTTATGGCCTCGAGTTCACCCGAGCGCCTTGTGAGCTCCTGATTGAGTTCGCTGACATGCTCATCTCGGTGCTTGCGCTCGGTGATATCGCGGATCGCACCCGACACGAGCATGCCCCCCTCCGTCTCCAGTGGACTGAGACTGATCTCCACGGGAAACTCCGTTCCATCTTTCCGCCGTCCGTATAACTCAACACCCGCACCCATCGGCCGCACCCGAGGTTGGGTGAAGAACGTAGCGCGATATTCCGGATGTCGAGCACGAAACCGTTCCGGAACTAGAATCTCAATCTCCTGCCCTAAGAGCTCTTCCCGCCGATAGCTAAACAGCTTCTCGACCTGGGCATTCACCAACACGATCTTGCCCTGGCGATTCATCACGATCATGGCATCGGGAGCGGCTTCCAGAAGCCCACGGAACTTCTGCTCGGCTTTCTTGCGCTCAGTAATGTCGCGGATCGCGCCGGAGACCAGCGTGCCCTCCTCCGTCTCCAGCGGACTGAGGCTGATCTCGACGGGAAACTCCGTTCCATCTTTCCGCCGCCCGAACAACTCCAGACCTTGGCCCATCGGTCGCACGCGGGGCTGCGTGAAGAACTGCGTGCGGTATTCAGGATGTCGAGCGCGAAACCGTTCCGGAACCAGGATCTCAATCTCCTGCCCTAAGAGCTCTTCCCGCCGATAACTAAACAGCTTCTCGACCTGGGCATTGACCAACACGATCTTGCCCTGGCGATTCATCACGATCATGGCATCGGGAGCGGCTTCCAGAAGCCCACGGAATTTCTGCTCGGCTTTCTTGCGCTCAGTAATGTCGCGGATCGCGCCAGAGACCAGCGTGCCCTCCTCCGTCTCCAGCGGACTGAGGCTGATCTCTACTGGAAACTCGGTTCCGTCTCTTCGTCGTCCGTACAACTCCAGACCCTGGCCCATCGGTCGCACGCGAGGTTGAGTAAAGAACTGCGTGCGATATTCAGGATGTCGGGCACGAAAACGTTCCGGGACTAAAATCTCAATCTCTTGTCCAAGGAGCTGTTCCCGCTGATAGCCAAACAGCTTCTCGACCTGGGCATTCACCAACACGATCTTGCCCTGGCGATTCATCACGATCATGGCGTCCGGAGCCGATTCCAAAAGCCCACGGAATTTCTGCTCAGCTTTCTTGCGCTCCGTGATATCGCGGACAGCGCCGGAGACCAGCGTGCCCTCTTCCGTTTCCAGCGGACTGAGGCTTATCTCGACGGGGAACTCCGTGCCGTCTTTCCGGCGACCGAACAACTCCAAACCTTGACCCATCGGCCGCACGCGTGGCTGAGTAAAGAACTGCGTGCGATATTCCGGATGCCGCGCACGAAACCGTTCCGGGACTAGAATCTCAATCTCCTGCCCTAAGAGTTCTTGCCGCTGATAGCCAAACAGCTTCTCCACCTGGGCATTGACCAACACGATCTTGCCCTGGCGATTCATCACGATCATGGCATCCGGAGCGGCTTCCAGAAGCCCACGGAATTTCTGCTCGGCTTTCTTGCGCTCAGTGATATCGCGGATCGCTCCGGAGACCAGCGTGCCTTCTTCCGTCTCCAACGGACTGAGGCTGATCTCCACGGGAAACTCCGTTCCATCCTTCCGCCGCCCGAACAACTCCAGACCTTGGCCCATCGGTCGCACACGTGGCTGAGTAAAGAACTGCGTGCGATGTTCCGGATGCCGCGCACGAAACCGTTCCGGAACCAGAATCTCAATCTCCTGACCCAGAAGTTCTTCTCGCTTGTACCCAAACAGTTTCTCCACTTGGGCATTGACCAGCACCATCTTGCCCTGCCGGTTCATCACGATCATGGCATCGGGAGCGGCTTCCAGAAGCCCACGGAATTTTTGTTCGGCCTTCTTCCGCTCCGTGATATCGCGAATGGCACCAGACACAAGCACGCCCTCTTCCGTCTCCAGCGGACTGAGGCTTATCTCGACGGGGAACTCCGTGCCATCTTTCCGCCGCCCGAACAACTCCAGACCTTGGCCCATCGGCCGCACGCGTGGCTGAGTAAAGAACTGCGTGCGATGTTCCGGATGCCGCGCACGAAACCGTTCTGGAACTAGAATCTCAATCTCCTGCCCTAAGAGCTCTTGCCGCTGATAGCCAAACAGCTTCTCGACCTGGGCATTCACCAACACGATCTTGCCCTGCCGATTCACCACGATCATGGCATCCGGAGCAGATTCCAAAAGCCCACGGAATTTCTGCTCGGCTTGTTTGAGCTCCCGCTCCATGCGGCGGCGGTTCTCGCTAAACCAAGTGACCAGTGACCCGAACACAACGAGGATGAAAAGGTATGGGACTTGGGAAGGTGCGATGACGAACGAGTGAAGAGGTTTTGTGAAGAAGTAGTCGAAGCTTGCACCCGAGAGCAGAATCGCCAGCACGGCAGCCCAGGCGCCTCCATACCAGGCGGACACGGCTATAGCGAACAGGAAGGGTGCAATCAAACCACGGAACTGAAAGCGGTCCAGAAAAAGGGCAACGCCAAGCGCAATGGCGACGGACAAGACAGCGAGACCGTAGCGCCAAAGCGCTGCTGGAATCCTCGAAAATAGACGGTTTGCTGGCGTCACGGCGAGCTCAGGACGTACCTGTCGACTCGATCTCTGGGAAGTTGGGCCCAACATAATAACGCACGGGAGTTCTGACCCTTCGTCAAACGCCAAACCTTCGGCATTAATCGCGCAGCCATAGGCTCTCGAGTTGCCGCTCCTGGCTTGCCATGCATTGAAAACAAACCCACATCGCCGGCGCCGATGACAGCCCTTCACGTGGTCACATGCATGCTTCGTACCACCGCGGGGAAAACGGCGGCATTCCTTGCAAGCGACGAAGTCGCCATCGCCCAAGCTGCTGAAGTTTGTGAAGTGAGAAGGAATCAAGGCCACGAAAGGGCTCTATCTTGAAAATCAAACTTATTGTCGTGTTGTTGGCCACGGTGTTCGCGATGGCCGATCGATCATTCTCCGAGGTAACGCGATTCAGTTCCAATGCTCAACCGGCAAATGCCGAATCGGACACTCTCGCGAGCGTACTCGACGTTCCCTCGGCAACCCCGCGAGGACCTCAGGATCTGCTTCAAGAATATGAAGCAGCAATGCGCTCCATAACCCAGCAGTTTTCCGCGAGACTTGCGGTAATTGCCGGGGCCGTGCACAGCGGCGAGTTGACCACGGAGCAGGCGGAAAGCATCAGCTCGGAACAATACCAACAGGCGCAAATGCAGTTTGATTTGCTGAGCGCCTTGCGCGAGATATTGCAGCAGGACATTGCACGTGCAGCCGCAGCTCCTCGAGTTGCGCCCAGCGCGACCGTGCAAAACGAAATTGTCATGGTGGCACTTCCCTTTTCTTCCCTGCAGCTAAATCCCTCGATCATCGAATACCTTGATCTGAGCTCGGCGCAGGTTACATCCATAGAACAATTAATGTCGGACGAACGCCGCAGTCTTGTGCCGTTGATGGCGCAAATGCAGGAAACCAGGGAGCAACTGCTCAGCGTTACGGAGCAGAGCCAGACGAAAGACGACAAGGAAGTAAAAGCGTTGGCCGCCACGCAGGCCCGTAATCTGTCGAAACTCATCGTTTCCAATTCCCGAATGCGGACAAAGATCTATCAGCTACTCAGTCCGACGCAACAAAAGAAGCTGGACGAATTTCAACGGCAATAGTGGACGGCGGAAGCAATTCCGATGAAAGCGCCGCACCGCGAAAGCTAGATAAACCATCAAAAGCAATGGAGGTAAGACAATGAAGATCACGTCATCGCTATTTTTCGCAGCGGTTTTAACTTTCGCCGCAGCAGGATTCGCACAGGATGTCGCTCACGGTGTGGACAAAGCAGCCAAGGATACTGGCCACGCCACTAAGACTGCGGCAAAGGAAACCGCACACGGCACGGAAAAGGTCGCCGATAAAACCGCAGACGGCACTGCGGCCACGGTTAAGACGACGAGGCGCGGAGTCACCAAAGGCGCCAAAGCAGTCGGCCATGGCGTAAAGAAGACTGCCAAGGCAACCGTGAAATAAACCGAGCCTGACTCAAGACGGTTCTGTTTTGGGAGGCGCGTTGTCTCCGCCTCCCAAGCGATACTCGCTCGGGGCCGATCGAGTGTTCTGGGGAAAGATAATGCTGCACAAAGGCCAAATCGATATCCTTCTTACTGCACTTCTCGTTCTGCTGGTGAGGTTCTGCCAACACCTCAAGGAGTACGCGCTTGACTTCGAATCCCGCGGCGCGTCGACAGGACGCAAAACGAAAATTTCGGATTTAACCAACGACGACCGCTAGCCGAGATGAAGTCTGCGTATCTAGTGGCTGCCTTCTTTGTCGCACCTCCTGTATTGTGGTGCGTCTTCTTTATCTATTGCTGGATAGCATTTCGCAAAGAACGCTAGGTCCACTCACTCTGCTAGAACTGAAGCTTAAGCGCCAACTGGATCGAACGCGGGCCGCCGATCTGGTAGAGGGGAGAGGCCGCGATGAGACCGACGATTAGACGGCGGGTGCCGTTTTCTCGGATTTTAGCGAGCTGCTTATTTAGCCTCCTCGTCTGCGGTCCAGCGAGGGCTCTTGATCCCAGCCGGCTGGTCTCTCAGTACGGGCACTCAGCCTGGCGGATTCAAGACGGAGTTTTCAGCGGCGCCCCTCACGCCATCACCCAAACCGCGGACGGCTATTTGTGGATCGGGACAGAAAGCGGGCTCCTGCGCTTCGACGGTGTTCGATTTGTTCCGTGGACGCCACCAGAAGGCAAGGCTCTGCCGAATTCCGCCATCTACTCTCTTCTAGGCACAGGCGACGGGAGCTTGTGGATCGGAACCGGCAGGGGTTTGGCCCGATGGAAAGATGGCCGTCTGGTCAACTATCAGGGCGTGGTCGGACGCATCAATTCCATTATTGAAGATCGCAAGGGGGCACTTTGGATCGCGCGTTCACGATCTGGTGACGCAACCGGACCCCTTTGTCAGGTCATGGGCACGAATCTCCGTTGTTATGGGAAGGCCGATGGAATCCAGGTTCTCTACGGCGAACCCTTGGTCGAAGACTCTTTGGGGAACCTCTGGATCGGAGGCTCCAAGGGACTGTGCCGATGGAAGCCCGGTTCCTCCAGCATCTATCTAGAAAAGGAATTGAAGCAAGCTGATGGGCTCAGCGGGGTAGCTGGCTTGGCCGCAGCAGAGGACGGTTCTCTATGGGTTGGGATTACACGACCCGGAAAGGCGCTCGGCCTTAGACAATTTGCTAAAGAAGTCTCGAAGAGCTACATAGTGCCCGGAATAGACGGGAGCAGTTTGGCAGTGAACACACTGTTCCTCGACCGCAGCAACACTCTCTGGGTTGGGACCCCAAGCCAGGGTCTCTTTCGCGTTCACGACGGTAGAGCCGCCCACTTTCGCAGCGCGGATGGTTTGTCAAGCGACTCCATCGAGCACTTCTATCAGGATCGGGAAGGCAACCTGTGGGTAGTGACGTCCAAGGGCATCGATTGCTTTCGCGACCTTCGCGTTGCCAGCTTCTCGGTAAGGGAAGGTCTGAGCGCTGATGTTGTCGATTCCGTACTTGCGGCGCACGATGGCACGGTATGGATTGGGAACCATGGCGGCTTGGATCTCATTCGGCAGGGTACCTTATCGAATATCACTCCGCGCGACGGCATGCCTGGAGAACGCGTCACCTCCCTGTTTGAAGACGATGCAGGCAGGTTATGGGTGGGCGTCGATGGTGGTTTAGCTGTCTACGACCACAAACGATTTCAATCGATCAGACGACCTGATGGCAGCTCCGTGGGGCCGGTTGTGGCAATGACTGAGGATACTGATCACAACATTTGGGCCGAAACCATTGGAAGCCAGCCCTCGATGGTTCGTATTCGGGATCAACAAGTTCGTGACGTGTTCCCTGCATCGCAGATTCCGCGTGCGTCGAGGCTCGCGGCCGATCCCCAAGGCGGCATTTGGCTGGGTCTCCGTAGCGGTGCGCTGGCCCGATACCATAATGGAAATTTCGAGACGATCTCGGTAAGCCAGAAGCAGGAGGTTCAGCCGATCAGGGACCTGCGAGTCGACTCTGACGGCGCGATTTGGGCTGCAACCAACCTTGGGCTCTTTCGATGGAAGGATGGGAAAGGAAACATTCTCAGCTCCCGGAACGGGCTTCCCTGTGACTCAATCAACGCATTCGTCAGAGACAACTCAGGCTCGCTTTGGCTTTCCACCGAGTGTGGCTTCGTTGTGATCGCTGATTCCGAAATTGAGAAGTGGCGCAAACAACCGGGGAGTACAGTGAAGGCAAGCACTCTTGATGCGTACGACGGCGCGCAACCTGCAGCTGCGCCCTTCAGCCCCCCGGCCTCCAAGTCAGTGGACGGGCGACTCTGGTTCGCAAATGAGAGTATTGTGCAGATGATTGATCCCAGCCATCTGGCGGGGAATACGATTCCTCCGCCGGTTCACATTGAACAAATCGTTGCCGACGGAAAGAACTACTCCCCCCGCGAGAATGTTCGTCTTCCTCCGCATACGCGTGACCTGGAAATTGACTTTACAGCATTGAGCTTTGTGGTCCCGCAGAAGGTTCACTTTCGCTATAAGCTGGAAGGCCGAGACGCCGACTGGCAAGATGCTCAGACGAGGCGTCAAGCCTTTTACAACGACCTTCCGCCCGCCAACTACAAGTTCCGCGTGATCGCCTGCAACAATGATGGGGTTTGGAACGAGGACGGCGCATTCCTGGATTTTTCCGTTGTCCCGGCCTACTATCAGACGACCTGGTTCCGCTCGTTGTGTGTGATTGCCTTCCTCGCGTTGATTGCAGCGCTTTATCGACTGAGGCTGCGGCAGGTAGCACGCCAATTCAACATGCGTCTCGAAGAGCGCGTTGGCGAGCGCATACGCGTCGCTCGAGATCTACACGACACTCTACTGCAGAGTTTTCAAGGCTTGCTGATGAAGTATGAGGCGGCCACCGACCTGCTCCCGGATAACGCCACCGAGGCGCGAAAGCTGTTCGAATCCACCACAGAGCAGGCCAGGAAGGCGATTATCGAGGGCCGTGATGCAGTGTATGGATTGCGCTCCTCCACCATCGTCACCAACGAACTCGCCCGGGCCATAAGCGCGGTGGGAGAAGAACTCGCTGCTATTCAGTCTGACGGGAATCGTTCCGAGTTCCGCGTGCTTGTGGAGGGCGCATCCAAAGACATCGTTCCGCTCATCCGCGATGAGATCTACCGCATTGGTTGCGAGGCGGTGCGTAATGCATTCAAGCACGCACATGCCAGAGGCATCGAGCTCGAACTCTGCTACGACCAACGAAAGTTTCGCTTGCGAGTTTCGGACGACGGAAGAGGCATTGATCCGAAAATCCTTGCCGAAGGCGGAAGCCCCCGACACTACGGCATGCCCGGCATGCAGGAGCGCGCCAGGCTAGTGCGGGGTAAGCTGACTGTTCTGAGCAAGCCTGGTTCGGGCACGGAGATAGAGCTGACCATTCCCGCCTCCGTTGCGTACATGAAATCGCCAGAGCCGGCCTCGCAGTACCACCTGCGGTAGCGAGTGGGTCGGACCGATGCGTCCTAGCATCGGCCCCCAATACAATTCGGATTCTTGCGGTTGACGATCATCCCCTGTTCCGAAATGGGATAGCCGCCCTTCTCGCTGGCCAGCCGGACATGAGTCTGGTTGCAATGGACGGGAAGCGATTCAGCAGTTCCGCGTCTGCGGCCACAGGCGTGCAATGCACTAATGTCTCGAATTCACTTTGAAACTGTCATCCCTCGGGCCGCCGCGTGAATGTGAATGTGCCTCCCGAGTTGAACGCGGCCCGGGGGATCTGCTGTGCTTCCCAGCGAATTTGAGTAGAGCAACGGATTACGCTTGAACTCACCTTAATTCACTGGTGTTCGCGGAACAGCGAATTTATCAGCGAATCTAACAGTGAATTTTTCTAAAAACGGCCGGCGAGCAACGGACGGTTCCCCCCAACCGCCTGCTGTGTCTTGGATTTACGGAGAACTGCGATTTTTTCCGCCACAAGGAACAGTGAATAACAGTGAATAAGCAGTGAATTCGGAAATTCGCGATCCGTTGCTCGCACCCACGTCGCGGTGATTGCGACGAGCAATCACCCCTAACCCGCGAGTTTCAAAATGAAATTTTCGTTGACTTGCAATCTTGACTCGTGGTACCACCGAACCATGTTCGGTGCTGAGGGAAGGGCGCTGGACATTGCGAAAGCAGAGCGCGACGGCCATCGACTCCCTCTATCCTTGTGCCCTACTCGCAGCAATCAAGTCCGGCACATCTCGGAAGACTCTTCGTCCGCCGCGGCGGCGCTCAGAATGACAGTCTTGCACGTGTGACTTCTTCAGAAAGTCTAAATGGCCGTGCTCAGAACTGCAGCTTAAGCGCCAACTGGATCGAGCGTGGGCCGCCGATCTGGTAGAGAGGGTTGAGGCCTCCGCTCTGGCCGCCGCTTCCGAGGAAGCTGTTCAGCATCTGGGTTGATTGTCCAAATTGAGGAGAGGTCATAAAGCTGATGGGACTTCCAAAATTTGGGTGGTTGAAGATGTTGAAGAAATCCGATCGCGCCTGAAGAGATAGCCGCTCGGTAAACCGGAACTGCCGGCGCAGCGTCAAGTCCCACTGTGTCGCGCCGAAGCCGCGAAGCGCGTTACGTCCCAGATTTCCTTGCGCCGTAGCCGGAGTAGCGAACACCGCCTTATTGATAACCTTGCCTCCCGGCGCGTTGGGACTATTGAGATAGAAGGGCACACCCGGAACCACATCCGGACGCTGCACGCTGTTGATTCCGGATAGAGCACTTTCCAGAGCTCCGAAAGGATTGATTCCCGTTACGACATTCACCGGAGGAGCACTTCGCGCGTAGATGATCGAATCCGTAGACCAGCTTCCAAAGATTTGTTTTAGGATCCCACTCTCTGGTCCCGGAATGTCGTAGGAAACAGCGGCCGAGAAAGTGTGGCGTATGTCGTAGTCAGACGAGGCGCGTTCCGATGCCGGTGTTGTTTTGCTCAGCGGTATGTTCTGGAAATTGCCATCCGCGGAGACGTCGTCGATGGAGTGTGACCAGGTATAGGAAACGAGCGTCTGCAGGCCGTGCGATAACCGGTGACGAAATTGCTCTTGAAGCGCGTTGTAACTGGAGGTTCCGGCATTGCTGAGCACATCAAACTCACCGGTAGCGACGTTCGGATTCGGGGCAAAGTAGATGTCATGTCGCATCAGTTTGCGGCCGCCGGCGCCCACGTACGTGAGACTTAGAACATTGGATCCCCCGAAATTCTCTTCGACTGCCGCGTTCCATTCGTACGTCCTTGGCAACTCATGATTCGGATCTACCACCTCGAGGAATCCCGCTGGCGGCGAGGTAGTGAACGGCGGTGGAGCCGCGCTGGCGGCGCTTATCGGGAATGAAACGTTGGCAATCGTCTTCGACAGAGCGTACGGAAACGCACTGGATCCATTTGCCACCTGGGAATATCCGAGATCGTAAAAAATCCCACCGCCGGCCCTGACCACAAGGTTTGGAAGAGCTTGCCACGCAATCCCGAGCCGGGGCGCGAAGTCGTCTTTCTGCGCACTCCACAATGGCGTGCCCGGCGGCGCGAGCGCCATGGTGGAAAAATTGTTTACCTGATTCACCGTGAAAGGAAGGGTTCCATTGGGAGAGGATGGTGCATCGTTGTACTCCCAGCGCACGCCGTATGTGACAGTTAGCTTCGGAGTTACCTTCCACGTGTCTTGCGCATAGAGGCTCCAATTCGGGAACACCAGTGTAGAAGGCGTCCGGGCGGCTATGAATGCTTGAGGTGCCTTGTTGGCGAGAACGTTCGCAAGAGACCGATAGAGATACTGGAGCTGATACGGAGCCGTGTTTTCTTCCGGGCGCAAACGACGATAATCCACTCCAAACTTCAGCTCGTGCGCAGCAATAGTGTGAGTAACGGAGTCGGCTACGTTGATCTGCTGTATCAAGTTCGTTCCGAGCTCGCCGTCTTCGAATCTGAGACCGAAGGGATTCGTATCGCCGAGAAATAAAAACAGTGCGTTCTGTAGAGAATTCCCTAAAGGAAACAGCACTGAAGGGGATAGAGGGACTCCCCCGCCAAAATTATCAAGGGAGTAAGAGCTCTGAGCTCTGCTTCGGCTGTAGTTGAAGCGGACCTCGTTTGTGAGCCGCGGGGTGAACACCTGGTTGCTGCCGAATGTAGCGGTTTGCGTGTGGTAGTCGGTATGCAAGACGGTGTTGTAAGCCAACTGTTGCGATGGAGTGGACGATCGCTGGTCTGAGTTCGAGGGTGCGTCGCTGTACCTTCCAAACACCGTCACTTTGCTTGATAGCAAGTAGTCGATGCGGCCACTATAAGAATCGAGAGTGGACGGATCGGAATAGGTCGCAACAAATGCGGCTGTGCCATTGCCAAGGTCTGGGCCGTTCGGTTTTGGGAATCCATTCATGAGCGGCTGCACCGCTGCCGGCGCGCTCTGGATGGTTGCCAGCGTGGGAACATAGGTGTTCGCTACCTTGGGCTGGCGCATTCTCAGGCCTTCATAAGAGCCGAAAAAGAAAAGCTTGTCTTTGATGATGGGGCCGCCAAACACGCCGCCGAAGTCGTTCTGCCGCAATGCCGCTTTCTTCAGGCCTTTGTTGTTGGCGAACCAGTCGTTGGCGTCGAGCACGTCGTTGCGGAAGTATTCGAAAGCGGTGCCATGGTAGCCATTGGTGCCGGACCTGGTAACTACGGAAACCTGGGCGCCGGGAGCTCGCCCGAATTCAGGAGCAAACGTCGATGTCTGAATTCGGAATTCCTGCAGAGCATCGAGCGATACCAGGTTGCTCATGCCCCCAAAGGCGCTCGTCGCCGGAAGCTGTCCTGCACCCCCCTGGCCCAGATTGGAACCGCTGGTTCCCAGATTCGCAGCCACTCCATCCACCATGAAGTAATTGGCATCGGGCCGCTGCCCGTTCACGCTGAATTGCCCCTGCTCCTGGAAATTTGAGGGAGTCAGCACGACACCGGGTGTCAGATCAAGCAGCGAGCTGAAGCTGCGACCGTTCAGCGGCAGGTTCTCCACCAAACGGCGGTCGATCAGAGTACTCACCGCCGCCGACTCCGTGTTCACCAGAGGCGCGCCACCTTCCACGGTAACGCTATCGGAGGCGACGCCTACCGGCATCTCGAAGTCGATTTCGAGAGTGTCCTGCACATGAAGAGTTACATCGGGCTTGATTAACTTCCTGAAGCCCGCCTTTTCCACCTCGAGGCGATAGCCGGCGGGGGGAAGGTTCGTTAAGTAGTATGCGCCCGATTTATTGCTCGTCGTTTCGTAATGGGAATTGGTGCCGGCGCTCACCGCAGTGATTCTCGCCCCGGCGATCAGCGCCTTCGTGGGATCGGTTATGTGGCCCGAGAGCGAGGCATTCGTAGATTGCGCGCGAAGCATGCACCCCAGCGCGGTAACGAATAAGAGCGTTAGGGTGAAACTTCGGAGCATGATTCACACCTGTAGTGATGATTGGGCTACGAGGCTACTTCTGCAGCCTCGGCGGGTCAATACCCACATCTGGTTTCATCCTGATCCCCTGAACGAGGTATGCGGTT
This sequence comes from Terriglobales bacterium, assembly GCA_035567895.1. Lineage (NCBI taxonomy): Bacteria > Pseudomonadati > Acidobacteriota > Terriglobia > Terriglobales > Terriglobales bacterium. The sequence goes on from DATMPC010000103.1 coordinate 57,801, forward strand.
GGGATGAGCGGGACTCGCGGTACCACCTGCGGTAGCGGGTAGGCGGTGCTGGGCGGCCGAGCCCAGCGTCGGTGTCAGGGGGCGTGGAGCGACCGCAGATGTGATCGGACCGATGCTAGACGCATCGGTCCGACCCACCCGCTACCGCAGGTGGTACCCTGACTGCCGCCCATCCGCCCTGACGCACCGCCCACACGCTTAGTCCTGCCGGTTCATTACGTAGTCTATTGCTTGTTGGACGCCCTGCTCGCTCCATAGGTATCGTCTGCTTCCATGGTCTGACCAGGGACTGTGTGGGCTCTTCCAATACCCTTGTTCTCGCAGTGTTCGAGTGGCATTGGATTTCAGGGCGTTGAGTACCAATTCGGGACGAGTGCCATTACAGGAAACCACTGCATGTACATGGTTGGTCCTGACATTGACCGCGAGCGGGTTCCACTGGCGTATCATGCAGGTGTTCCGGATGGCTCGCTCGACGAGGTTCCGCTGCTCGATGCTAAGTGCGACCGGCGGTTGCTTCATGAGACGTTGATCTTGCCTCCGCCAATCCTCGTCTTGCGGCAGAAACGGTGAACCGTATTGGTTATGAAGCCGGTCAGTTGATCCACGCTCATCACCATGCAGTGCCATAACAACGGAAGCTGATGAAGTAAGCCAGAGCTGGAACATCAACCATAGCGCGCAGAGTGTATCAGGAGTGCAGGACCTGCGCGCTCGCGGTACCACCTGCAGTAGCTCGTGAGTCCGGTCGTCGCCGTACGCGACCAGCCGGTGTTCACGGTACCACCTGCTATAGCGGGTGGGTCGGTTGGGAGAAAAACAGCACCTTGCTGAGCCCTTAAAGCCAAGCACTTCAGGCCACCTTGATGCCGCCTTCCGCCAGAAGGAATCCGGCAGTGGCCACAAGCAAATGCGATAAGATGACGCCGCTGTGGCAATCGCGCACCGACGAGTACGAGAAGTTGTCGCACTAGGCATTGTGCTGGCCGGAGTGCTGCGCGCCTTCGCATTAGATCCATCGCTCGACGTCAGCCAATACGCGCACACTGCCTGGAAGGTGCGAGACGGCTTCACCAAAGGCCAGATCACTTCGCTTGCGCAAACTTCTGATGGCTATCTGTGGTTGGGCACGGAATTCGGCCTCATGCGCTTTGACGGCGCGCGTGCCGTCCTGTGGCAGCCGCCAGCAGGTCAACTGCCAGGCAATTACATCGGAGCGCTGCTGGTTTCCCGCGACGACACCCTTTGGATTGGCACATTGAAGGGGCTCGCGAGCTGGAAAAACGGCAAGCTGACCACCTATCCCGAGCTGTCTGAGGAGAATGTAGGCGCATTGCTCGAAGACCGCGAGGGCACAGTTTGGGTCGGCACTATCTCGACTCTGGGGGCTGGTGGCAGGCTCTGCGCCATCCGGAACGGGAGCTTGCAGTGCCACGGCGAAGACGGCAGCTTGGGACCTGGAGTTATGGACTTGTTTGAGGACTCCAAGGGAAACCTCTGGGTGGGAGCGCAGAACGGGTTCTGGCGGTGGAAGCCTGGCACGTCGGAATTCTTCTCGGTGCCCGGAGAGCTGGATGGTGTCCGGTTTGGAGGAGATGACGATGGCGCACTGATCATTGGCGGTTTGACTGGACTAAAGCGCTTCAAGGGTGGCCACATTGAGCCATTTACTGTCTCTGGTCTTGTCCAGCCGTTCTCTGTCAGGCGAATGCTGCGCGACCGCGACGGAGCTTTGTGGATCGGCACCGCTGAAAGTGGAATTGTTCACGTGCATCAGGGAAAGGAAGATGTCTTTTCCCAAGCCGATACGCTTACCGGTAACAACCCGGGACACCTTATAGAGGATCGAGAAGGGAATGTTTGGGTCTCCACTCTCGACGGTCTCGACCGGTTTCGGCCTTACAGTATTCCCACCATTTCTGTGAAACAGGGGCTCTCGAATTCCGCGGCATGGACCGTTCTCGCGGCGAAAGACAGCAGCGTTTGGATCGGGACTTACAATGCACTGAACAGGTGGGAGCGCGGACAAATCACTGTGTTCGGCCGCCACATCGGCTCTCAGAATTCTGACGGGAAACCCATTGGACTCATGCCCACCTCTCTGTTTCAAGACAGCGAGGGGCGGGTATGGGTCGCAACCACTCACGAATTCGGATACCTGGAGAATGACCGGTTTGTCCCGGTGACTGCACTTCCGGGCGGATACGTGAATTCTATAGCGGAAGTTCCGGCGGGACACCTGTGGGTTGCGTACCAGGACGCAGGTCTCTTTCATCTATTCCAGGGAAGAGTAGTCCAACGGATTCCCTGGGCTGGCTTTGGACACAAAGACCCCGTCAAGGTCTTGGTCGCTGATCCTTCGCAAAATGGCCTGTGGCTCGGCTTTTATCAAGGCGGAGTGGCCTACTTCGCAGACGGACGTATTCGTGAGTACTACTCCAGCGGCAACGGCCTTGGAGAAGGAATCGTCAACGACCTTCGCTTTGGGCCACGCGGCGCGCTTTGGGTCGCGACCGAAAGCGGGCTTAGCCGGATTAAGGATGGCAAAGTCGCAACCCTTACGAGCAAGAATGGGCTGCCCTGCGATTCGGTCCTCTGGATGATGGAGGATGACGACCATGCCTTTTGGCTCTTGATGCCGTGCGGCCTCGTGCGCCTTACCAAATCGGAACTGGACGCATGGGTTGGCGATCCCAACAAAATCCTGAGTACTACGGTGTTCGATAATTCTGACGGGGTCCGGACTCGTGCCCGCGCTGGAGGATTTACGCCGCATGTGGCTAAGTCTCAGGATGGGAAAATACGGTTCGCCGCCTGGGACGGTGTCAGCGTCATTGATCCGCACCACCTCTCTTTCAACAAACTTCCGCCGCCAGTGCACGTCGAGGAAATCATCGCCGATGGCAAGACCTACGACGCCACAGACGGTTTGCGTCTGCCTCCCCTCGTACGCGATCTGGAGATTCATTACACCGCGCTCAGCCTCGTTGCGCCCGATAAGATCCGTTTCCGATTCAAGCTCGAAGGACAGGATAAGGACTGGAGAGAGGTGGTCAACCGACGTCGCGTGGAATACTCGAATCTTCCTCCTCGCAACTACCGCTTCCGCGTGAGCGCGAGCAATAACAGCGGCGTGTGGAACGAGGCCGGCACGTTCCTGGATTTCTCTGTCGCCCCCGCTTACTACCAGACCATCTGGTTCCGTTCAGTGTGCGTGATCGCCTTCCTCGGTTTGCTCGCCGCGCTCTATGAACTGCGGCTAAGGCAAGTGGCGCGGCAGTTCAATATGCGTCTGGAAGAGCGCGTGAACGAGCGCATACGCATTGCGCGCGATCTGCACGATACCCTGCTGCAAAGTTTTCAAGGCGTGCTGCTGAAGTTTCACGCCGTAACGTACCTGCTGCCGGATCGCGCTGCCGAGGCCCAGAAGAATCTTGAGGCCGTGATCGAGCAGGCCAGGGCAGCGATCACCGAGGGGCGGGATGCGGTGCAGGGGTTGCGCTCGTCCGCGCTTGTCACTAACGACCTTGCGGGTGCGATCACCGCGCTCGGAGAAGAACTCGCTGCCTGTCAAACCGATCAGAATTCTCCCGACTGTCGCGTGCATGTGGAGGGCGCAGCCCGGAATCTTGCTCCGATCCTCTGCGACGAGGTCTACCGTATTGCGGGCGAGGCATTGCGCAATGCATTTCGACATGCACACGCGACGCGGATCGAAGTGGAAATCCGGTATGACCGGCGGCAGTTTCGCGTGCGGGTTCGAGACAACGGCAAGGGCATTGACTCGAAGATTCTTGGTGGAGACGGGCGCGCCGGACACTACGGCCTGCCCGGCATGCACGAGCGCGCCAAGCTCGTAGGAGGCAGGCTGGCGGTCTGGAGCGAAGTCGATTCCGGTACCGAGCTCGAGCTGACGATTCCCGCCTCCGTTGCCTACGCCAAGTCAGCCGCTGGCAGCCCGTCGGTCCCCGTGGGAAAAGGCGCTTGATGAGCCATGAGCGCGGCCCCAATCCAATTCGGATTCTTGCGGTTGACGATCACCCTCTGTTCCGAAATGGGATCGCCGCCCTTCTCGCCAGCCAGCCGGACATGAATCTGGTTGGCGAAGCTTCCAACGGACGAGAAGCGATTCAGCAGTTCCGCGCGCAACACCCCGACATCACTCTCATGGACTTGCAGATGCCTGAGATGAATGGCCTTGATGCAATCATCGCCATTCGCCGAGAATTTCCCGAAGCGCGGATCATCGTATTGACCACTTACAAAGGGGATGTTCAGGTGCTGCGAGCCATGAAGCTCGGCGCTCGGGCTTACCTGCTGAAGAGTCTGCTGGATAAGGAACTCCTGAACACCATCCGCGCCGTTCATGCCGGAAAAACGACGCTTTCCGCCGAGGCCTCTGATGAGCTTGCCGAGCATGCCGGCGATGAGGCGCTGACGCCGGCGGAGGTCGACGTACTCAAGCTGATTGCCGCCGGGAATGCCAATAAGCAGATTGCCGCGCAGCTCTCGGTCACGGAAGAAACCGTTAAGGGACGAGTCAAGAACATCCTCTCCAAATTGGGCGCAAACGATCGAACTCACGCCGCGATGATTGGACTGAAGCGCGGAATTATCGAATTCTAGCGGAGTGCATTAATCCTCGGAAGTCGAGCCCGTCGTCACTATGTAAATGTTTGATCCGTGTTCTGACGATTCCAACTCCAAGAATCTCAGTCATTTAAGGCTATCGCCATCTTGAGACTGTCATCCCTCCCGTCCGACGCGGGGGATCTGCTTTTCCTGCGAGACGAGAGACAGCAGATCCCCCACTCCGCCTAAGATGCATCGACACATGAACAGCTTCGCTGCGGAGTGAGGGATGACAGCGCCTGAGAGGGTGGCTATCCCAACCGCCGCACATCGGAGAAAGTTAGTAATTGGACTTCTCATTCCCAAAATGAACCTAACGATTCCCTGTTGACTCCCTGTTAACTTTTTGCATCTCGCAAAAAAGACCTCTAAGCCTTTTGTTCACGGTTGCTTACAAAAAAATCCACAGAAATCCCTGTTCATTCCCTGCCCGCTGACGGGAAATTTGCGATTTTTGGGCAGAATTCGAAGATTTTCAGATCGAATTCGAAAACTCGCCTGTTATTCTCGCTGTTCCGGCTCGGACGATAGATTTTCCGCATGTTTCTAAGACCCCGAAAGAGGTATCTCGTCCCGCCCTTTTGGGGCTTTTTTGCGCACTCCTTAATTAGATAGCCTGCGAATGAGGTAATTTTGCGACGGCTATTCTCAACATTCGCCACAGGCCGGCCTGGCGTGGGTCTTCTGTTCATGCGGCTGGTTGCTGGGGCTTTACTAAGTGTTCACGGGATCATGAAACTGCGAACCGGGCCGATAGTTCCAGACGTCCTTGCGATCGCTGCCGGAGTGCTTCTGCTCGCAGGTTTGTGGACGCCCATCGCGGGATCGCTGGTGGCGATCCTCGGACTATGGAACATAATTTCACAATCTGGAGATCCGTCGGCGAATATTCTGTTGGGAACCATGGGCTTAGCTTTGGCGTTGCTGGGACCTGGCGCTTGGTCAGTGGATGCTCAACTTTTTGGATGGAAGCGCATTGATGTTCGAGACCGAAGGAACTAATAGTCATCCGCTCTTTTGCGGATCTTTCATGGATCTGGGATTTTTTCCCAGAACAGCACTTGTTTTCAATCGGGACCCTTCAATTTAAGTACGAGGAGCCGAATATGACGAATGCAGCTCGAATACGAATCTTGAGCGTGGAAGACCACCCATTACTTCGCGAGGGGATCGCCGCAATCATCAATTGCCAGCCGGACATGTTGCTCGTGGCGGAAGCCCCGAATGGCAAGGAGGCGATTGAAAAGTATCGCGCCGTGAGACCTGATGTCACCCTTATGGACCTCAGGCTGCCGGATCTCAGCGGCATCGAGGCGATGATCGCCATCCGATCGGAGTTTGCCGACGCTCGCATCATCATACTGACGACGGCTGCAGGCGATGTCGAGATTTGTCGGGCTCTGAGAGCGGGAGCGCATGCGTATCTGCTGAAGAGCATGCCTCCGCAAGAAATGATTGCCACGATTCGCCAGGTGCATGCCGGTAAGAGATGCATTCCGCCGGAGATCGCTGCCGGACTTGCCGAACATCTCAGCGACGAAGCGCTCAGCGAACGCGAAGTGGAGGTTTTACGCCACGTAGCTGCAGGCAACCGCAATCGGGATGTCGCAGACAGACTTTCCGTCGCGGTGGAAACCGTCAAGGCTCATATGAAGCACATCATGGACAAACTGGGCGCCTCTGATCGCACTCAGGCAGTAGCAATCGCGGTGCGGCGCGGAATCATCGATCTGTAGGCGAAGGCTCCGGGGATTCTACCCCGCAAGCCTTGATTTGCCTCGTTCGCGGTTCGCGAGATGATCCTTGTCTCCTCCTGGATTTTCGTCCCATAATCCTCCGCTCTCCTGGACTACCTTGACCGGCGGTACGCTCGGCCCCAAACTCAAAGACTCCATGGAACCGCTTCCCCAAGGTCGCGTCCGGCTCGGACTCGCGGATCTCATCGGGAAAGAAGTCTCACACTATCGCGTCCTCGAGGCCATCGGGGGTGGTGGTATGGGGATGGTGTTTGACGCAGAAGACATCAAGCTTGGCCGCCGCGTAGCGCTTAAATTCCTGCCGGAAGAACTAGCCAGCGACCCGGTTGCCCTGAAACGTTTTGAAGGCGAGGCGCAAACCGCGTCGGCGCTAAACCATCCCAACATCTGCACGATCTACGAAATTGAGGAACACGACGGCCAGCCGTTTATCGCCATGGAACTGCTGGAGGGAGACAATCTGCATCACTGCATGACGGCATCAGAGCCGATGCCCTTTGCATTGGTTCCATTGCTGGACATCGCAGTTCAAATTTGCGAGGGGTTGCAGGCCGCCCACGACAAGGGCATCATTCACCGCGACATCAAGCCCGCAAACCTCTTCGTAACGAAACAAGGGACAGTGAAAATCCTGGACTTTGGCATCGCAAAGGTGGCTGCGAACGAAGATATCGCAGAAAGAGTCAAGGCGGCAGCATCGCCAAACACACATCCCTGGCATCCGATCTCGGAGAACGCCGTGTGTGCCGACCGAATTGATGCAACCCTGACCCGTGCTGGGACAACGGCGGGCACTGCCGGGTATATGTCTCCGGAGCAGGTGCGCAAGGAGAAGTTAGACTCCCGCAGCGATCTCTTCTCCTTTGGGCTGGTCCTGTATCAGATGGCTGCTGGGCGGCGGGCCTTCACGGGCGAGACCGTCGAGGCTGTTCACGACGCGATTCTCAACCAGACACCAGTCCCAGTGCGCGAAGTAAACTCCGCGGTCCCGCCTGAACTGGACGCCGTAATCACAAAAGCGTTGCAGAAGGACCGCTCACGACGCTACCAGTCCGCCAATGATCTGCGAACCGAACTCAAGCGCCTGCAGCGGGATCCCGATTCGGATCACGCGGCGGTGGTTGCCGTGTTGCCGGCGGCGAAGCAGCGCGCACTTCCGGTCTGGGTAGGAATGCTGGGGGCGGCGCTGATAGTCGCCACAATTGCAGCATCGCTATTGCTGAGGACGTCCGGGGGAAAGACGGTGAACGCGATCGCGGTGCTTCCGTTTGTGAACGCCACCAACGTTGCCGACAACGAGTACCTGAGCGACGGAATCACCGAGGACCTGATCAACACGCTCTCGGAGTTGCCGAAGGTAAAGGTAGTGGCGCGCAGCACCGTGTTTCGATTCAAGGGCAAGGACGATGACCCAGCGAAGATCGGGCAGCAATTGAAAGTAGACGCCGTGCTCACCGGGCGGGTGTCAGAACACAACGGCGAACTCAGCATCCAGACCGATCTGATCAACACAGCCGACGGCACCGAAATGTGGGGAGCGCAATACTCGCGATCGAAGCCGAACATGATGACGCTGCGCGGCGAGATCGTGAATGACGTGGCGGCACGCCTGCGAGCTAAAGTCTCCGGCGAACAGCACGACGCCATGACCAGGCCGGAGACGCAGAATTCGGAAGCCTACGATCTCTACCTGAAGGGCCGCTTTGCCTGGAACCAGCGCGGCAGAGACAACGTGCGCAAGAGCATTGAGGCCTTCCAGCAGGCGATTGTGGCCGATCCAGCATTCGCGCTCGCATATTCCGGGCTGGCTGACGCGTATTCCGTAGCGCCTGGTTACGGCGTCTCGACAGCGAAGGACGCGCACGCGCTCGCCCTGGCAGCGGCTGCGAAAGCGCTACAGCTTGAACCTAACCTGGCCGAGGCTCACGCTGCGATGGCCGAGGCTCTGGCCCACACTCGTCAGTGGGAATCTGCGGAGAAGGAATTCAAGCGTTCGCTGGAGCTGAATCCCAACAACGCATCGGCGCACTACCTCTACGCCCACGCGTATCTCGTGCCGATGAAGCGCCTGGATGAAGCCACTCGGGAATACCATGAGGCGCTTGAGATCGATCCCTTATCTCCGATCATCAACGGTAATTACGGCGTGCTCCTCTCTATACAGCACAAGTACGACGAAGCCCTGAAGCAAATGACAAAGACCATGGAATTGCAGCCGAGTTTCACGGTGACTGCATTGCGCATGGGCGAACTATTTGCTCTCAAGGGCGACTATCAAAGCGCAGCCATCCAGTTGCACGTGTATTTTCCCACTCTAACGATTCCCGAGCACGCGGACGCGAGGAGTTACGGGCAAGCGACCGTCAACGCGATCGCTAATCTAACCGGATACCAGCCACCGTATCTAACCGCGGAGGCGTGGGTGTGGGTGGGAAACCAAGACAAGGTATTCGAGTATCTGCGACAGGGCTGCGCCGAAGAAGATCATCTGGAGCAGGTATTCTTGCGCAGCCCGTCATTCGATCCAATCCGGTCCGATCCACGTTACGACGAAGTAACAAAGTGCCTGAGGATTCCGCAGTAAATTGTTCCGAAGGTACCCTGCAGCCCCCGCGCGCGGGCGTCCTTACTGAAGCAGCCTGACTCATCGTCTATGCCATACCCCAAAAGAGTCATGGAAAATTCCTTCGATCTCGTGATGTGTTTGTCTTCCCTGACGCGGCATAGTTGAAGCGGGTGGAAATCCCATCGGGTGCACGAACACGCTTATAGGGCCCTCAACTCGTCCGAGCTTATGGCTTATCGAGACCAGAAGATCAAAGAGAGCGATTGCAAAATGCGGCGTATAAAGAACTCGGCCACACTGAGCGCGCTTCAGATATGCACTTTCCTGTTCTTGTCGCTGGCTACAGCGGCCGCCGCTGAGCCAAAGGCTCCCTCCAGTCTCACAAATATCTTCGCGCCCGAGTCCACGCCGGCCAAGTCGATCTTTAATTTGTCCATGTTCGTGTTTGCCATAACGGGAATCATATTCGTCGTTGTCTCTACTTTGCTGATCTATGCCGTGGTGAAGTTCCGCGGCAAAGCGGCGGATTCTGGGCGGGAACCCGCGCAGGTGTACGGCAGCACGCAGATTGAGCTGGCATGGACGATTATCCCGGTGTTGATCGTGGTCGTGTTGTTTCTGGCTACGGCGCGGGTGATCCACGCGATCCAGGACGCTCCGAAACCGGCAACAGCTTTGGAGGTCACCGTCATCGGGCACCAGTTCTGGTGGGAGTTTCGCTATCCCAAGCTGGGAATTGTCACAGCCAACGAGCTGCATATTCCGGTGAGCGATCCGGCTCACCCCACGCCGACATTCCTGAAGCTGCTTTCCGCCGACACTGACCACAGCTTCTGGGTGCCTCAGCTTGGCGGCAAGACCGATTTGATTCCGAATCGGGTAAACGAGATGTGGATGGATCCACATCGTCCGGGCCTGTTTCTCGGTCAGTGCGCGCAGTATTGCGGGGTGCAGCACGCGAAAATGCTGCTGCGCGTATCGGTGGACAAAGCTGACGATTTTGACGCGTGGGTTAGCTCGCAGCGGCAGCCCACAACTGACAACGAGGCAGTGATTGCCGGCAAGCGCGTGTTTGAAACCACCGCTTGCATCAACTGTCACACGATCAGCGGCACGGCCGGGAACGGACATTTCGGTCCGGACCTGACGCACCTGATGAGCCGTCGCACCATCGCGTCGGGCGCGGCAGAGAATACAGACGAAAAACTGCGTTTGTGGATACGGAACCCGGACGCCATTAAACCCGGATCGCTGATGCCGGCTATGCAACTTAGCGAGCCAGATGTGGACGCACTCGTGCGTTATCTGGAGACACTGCGGTAGTCGAAAGGATTGGGAGACCAGCTTATGTCGTCGGATGCGATGGCGATTCCAAACGTGCAGGTTGTGAGCCAGCCCTGGATCCAGACACTGCACGAATGGCTGACCACGGTCGATCACAAACGACTGGGCATTCTCTACGTCCTCTTTGCTCTGGTCTTTCTCGTGATCGGTGGAATTGAAGCGGTCATTATGCGCATTCAGTTGATACGTCCGCACAACGACTTCGTCTCGCCGCAGGTCTTCAACCGAATGTTCACGATGCATGGGACGACCATGATTTTCTTCGTGGCGATGCCAGTCTTGTTCGGGTTCGCGAACTACCTGGTTCCGTTGATGATTGGCGCGCGGGACATGGCGTTTCCGCGCCTGAATGCCTTCAGTTTCTGGCTGACGGCTCTGGGTGGCCTTGTTCTTTACTTCAGTTTCATCGGTGGAAGCGGGCTGTACGGCGCCGGCAACGCACCGGACATCAGCTGGTGGGCGTATGCTCCTCTGGCCGCTCGGGCGTTTTCCCCAGGCCACAGCTCGGATTACTGGACGATTGCGGTGCTGGTTTCAGGGTTTGGCAGTATTGGCACGGCCATCAATCTCATCGCTACGATTCTTTGCATGCGGTGTCCCGGAATGACACTCAGCCGCATGCCGTTGCTGGCGTGGCTCAACCTGGTGATGGCGGGAATGGTTCTGATCGCTATTACGCCGCTCTCTGCGGCGCAGATCATGCTGTTGGTGGACCGGTATCTGGGAGGGCATTTCTTCGATACGCAGGCCGGTGGGTCAGCCGTGCTTTGGATGCACTTCTTCTGGATATTCGGCCATCCGGAAGTATACGTCCTGATTATTCCCTGCTTTGCCTTCATGTCGGAAATCGTTCCGGTGTTTTCCCGGAAACCGATTTTCGGATACCCAGTCATGGTCGCGGCCACCATCTCCATCGGCTTCGTTAGCCTGAGTGTGTGGGCTCACCACATGTTCACCGTCGGAATGAATTCCTATGCCAACAGCTTTTTCACGATCACGACAATGGCCGTGGGGATTCCGACGGGAATCAAAATCTTCAACTGGCTCGGCACTATATGGGGCGGGAAGATCCAATTCAAGACACCGATGCTGTTCTGCATCGCATTTCTGTTTCAGTTTTTAATTGCTGGTCTCACGGGCATCATGCAGGCCGCAGCGCCCTTTGATTGGCAGCTTAGCTACTCGTATTTCGTTGTGGCGCACTTTCACTATGTGATCGTAGGCGGAATTCTGTTTGCGCTCTTCGCCGCCTTCTATTACTGGTACCCGAAGGTCACCGGAAGAATGCTGAGCGAAAGGCTGGGCAAAATCCATTTCTGGCTTTTCGTCATCGGCTTTCATCTCTGCTTCGACGTGATGCACATTGAAGGATTGCTCGGCATGCCGCGTCGAATCTACACCTACGAGCCCGGCCGCGGCTGGGACACATTGAACCTGATCGTCACCATCGGCGCATTCATCCAGGGGATCGCGGTTCTGGTGTTTGTAGCGAACTTGATCATTTCTTATTGGAAGGGTGCCATAGCGGGAAATGATCCCTGGGATGCATGGACCCTCGAGTGGTCAGTGAGCTCGCCGCCACCTGAATATAACTTTGCCTCCATTCCCGTCGTCGCCAGCCGGCGGCCGTTGTGGGACTTGAAGCATCCAGAAGACCCGGATAGTCGCTATGAATGAAAGGAGCGAGCAATGAGCGCGATCGCGTTTCCGCGTCTGGAAACACCGGCTGAAGCCTGGAGTCTTCCGTATCGCGGTACGGTGGCCATGGCCGGTCTGATCATCGCCGAGTCGGCGATCTTCACGATTTTCGTGGCTGCCTATCTCTTCTACGTAGGAAAGAGCCTCACGGGCCCGACTCCTGGAGAAGTTCTCGAGACGCCCATCTTCTACACGATCTGTTTGCTGTCGAGCAGTCTCACCGTTCACCTCGCCGGAAAGTCCCTTCAAAAGGGTAAGCGAAGCGCGTTCCTGGGCTGGTGGTTGTTCACAATTCTCTTAGGTGGTCTCTTTTTGTTCGGCACTGGCCGCGAGTGGCACCGGTTGATCTACGAGCGGGGGCTGACGATCTCTACGAACCTTTTTGGAACAACCTACTACTCGCTGGTCGGTCTGCACGCCTTTCACGTCACCGCGGGTCTGGTGATGCTGACAATCGTGCTTATCTTCGGCTTGGCTCGCCGTGTCGGCGTGGAACACTCCGCTCGCGTCGATGTGCTTGCTTTGTATTGGCATTTTGTGGATGCCGTGTGGGTTGTGGTTTTCACTGTGGTTTACGTTCTCGGGCGCTGAGGAGAAAACATATCAACGATGGCATCTGCGAAACAAATGGAGCGAGTGGTTGGGGCACCAGGCGAGATCGAAGTGCCTGCACCGACCGCGTGGCCGCTGGTGCTGGCTTTCGGACTTACCTTGGCGTTCACGGGCCTGCTTACGAGCGCGTCGGTCAGCATCCTCGGCGTCGTGCTTATTGTGGCGGGTTGTGTCGGTTGGTTTCAGGAAGTCTTGCCGCACGCGCATGAAGAAGTCGTGCGCGTCGGGCTTCGAAAGGACGTGGCCGTAACGACCGAGCGCCGGACAGTCGAGCGGTTTCCGATCACGCCAGATCAGCAACGCGCCTGGCTTCCTATCCAAACGTATCCGGTGTCGGCCGGTTTGAAGGGCGGACTTGCGGGAAGCGTAGCGATGGCCGTGGTGGCCTGTGCGTATGGAGTGCTGAAGGTCGGAAGCATCTGGTACCCAATTAATCTTCTGGCGGCAGTGATCCACGCACAGTCGCTGAAACTCGTACCCGGACAGTTGAATTCGTTTCACGCGGACAGCTTTGCGATTGCTGTGGGTCTGCACCTCCTGGTCTCCACGCTCGTCGGATTGCTTTACGGCGCGATGCTTCCAATGTTCCCGAAACGGCCAATCGTACTCGGAGGACTGATCGGCCCGGTCTTGTGGTCGGGGCTGCTGTACACAATGATGGGGCTGCTCAATCCTTTGCTGGAGAGCCACATTGACTGGGCGTGGTTTATGGCTTCGCAAGTGGCCTTCGGCGTCGTCGCCGGCATCATCGTCGTAAAGCAATCGCGAATGCCGACGCACGAGAACGTGTCCTTCGCCATTCGCGCCGGGGTTGAAGCTCCGGGGATTATTCCACCAAAAGGAAGCGGAGAAGAACGCCCGTGAACGCATTTCGGTATCTATGTGCATCTTCGGCGCTCAGTGCGATGCTGCTCTCGGGTTGCAACTCTCCGCACGGCCGGCCGCGCACAGGCTCTGAGGCTTTGGCGCCGAATCAGGTTTCGGAATTTCGAACTCTGTATGCGGAAAACTGCGCTGGATGCCACGGCACGGAAGGACGCGGAGGAGCGGCGATCGCGCTCGCCGATCCGGTCTATCTGGCCATCGCGGATGAAACGGCAATGCGCAAGGTGATCGCCAACGGCGTGGGCGAAACCTCGATGCCGGCTTTCGCTCAAAGCGCGGGCGGAATGCTGACGGATAAGCAGATCGATGTGATCACCAGAGAAATCCGATCACGTTGGGGCCGGGTGGGCGTTCTCGACGGAACCAATCCGCCTTCCTACGCACCGAAAGCTACAGGCAATGCTCTGAGAGGCGAAGCCGCGTACAAGAACTACTGCGAATCGTGCCACGGCCCGGGAGGCCGAGGCGGGCAAAAAGGGAGCGCCATCACCAATGATTCATTTCTGGCGCTGGTGAGCGACCAGGGTTTACGCACGATTGTCATCACCGGCCGTCCTGAATTGGGAGCCCCCGATTGGCGCGGTAACGTGCCGGGCAGGCCGATGTCGGACCAGGACGTTACCGACGTAGTCGCCTGGATGAGCGCGCAGCGCCCTAAATTTCCCGGCCAACCGTACTCTCCATCGCCAAAGGCAGGACAATCTCCATGAACGACTCCAACGACCTCACACGACGAGCACTCTTCGCCAAGGTTGCGCTTCTGCTGAACGGCCTGGCGGCAACCGCTCTTGCCGTTCCTGTTTTGGGATTCTTACTTTCTCCGGTGTTGCGCGGGCGGAAATCGGCATCGCAATCGTGGGTCTCGCTCGGCGGACTCGATCATTTTCCCGAAGGCCAGACCCGCCTGGCAAGCTATCGCAATCCCATGGTTAACTCCTGGGATGGTGAGACCGCCAACATCGCCTGCTGGGTTCGCCGGATGGCGGGCGAGAAATTCCAAATATTTGCCGTAAACTGCGCGCACCTGGGATGTCCGGTGCGCTGGTTTCCGCAATCGGCACTGTTCATGTGCCCCTGCCACGGTGGAGTCTACTACTCCGATGGCAGCCGCGCGTCAGGACCTCCGGAGCGCGGCTTGTTCGAGTATCCCTACAAAGTTGAAAACGGCGAGTTGGTGATTCAGGCCGGCGAATTGCCGACTCCAGGACCCAGCGCCAAACTTGGTGGCAGGAAGTCGTCATGCGCGTGACCGTCGGAAAGATCGGGCGCTGGTTCGATGACCGGCTGCAGGTTGCGACCATCGTGCGCGGCGCCGCGGCGCATCCTGTCCCACGCGAAACCGCGAGCTGGGCTTACGTGTTCGGGAGCGCCGCGCTTACCGTCTTCATGGTTCAGATCGTTACGGGTGTACTGCTGGCGCTCATCTACGTTCCTTCTGCGAGCGAGGCCTGGAATAGCCTGCAGGTCCTGAATCATGAGGTGACTTTAGGCTGGTTCATTCGTGCTGTTCACGGATGGGGCTCGAACTTCATGGTGGCGATCGTCCTCATCCATATGGTCCAGGTCTTTTTGTTCGGCGCCTACAAGTATCCCCGCGAGCTCACCTGGATCGTAGGTGTCTTCCTTCTTCTTGTCACTTTGGGAATGGCCTTTACCGGACAGGTTCTTCGATTCGACCAGGACGCCTATTGGGGACTCGGAATCGGCGCCTCTATCTCTAGCCGCATTCCGGTTTTGGGACCATGGATCGTCCATTTGCTGCTGGGCGGCCCGATCATCGCCGGAGCAACCCTTTCCCGCTTCTTCGCGTTGCACGTCTTCTTGATTCCTGGCCTGCTGATTGCATTTGTAGGCGTCCATGTGTTGATGGTTCTTCGTCTGGGAATCAACGAATGGCCGATGCCCGGCCGTGTGGTGCGTCGCGCGACTTACGTGAAGGAATATCACGAGCGCACGGCGAAGGACGGTATCGCCTTCGTGCCTTACGCAATCTGGAAGGACCTGGTCTTTTCCGCCTTTGTAGTCGTTCTTCTCATTGCGTGCGCTCTGTACTTCGGACCTTTTGGGCCAACAGGCCGGCCGGATCCCACAGTCATTCAGACTGTCCCTCGTCCTGATTATTTCTTTCTTTGGATCTACGCGCTGCTCTCGCTATTGCCGCCATCGTTGGAGACGCCCGCTCTTCTCATCGGTCCGGTGATTGCCATCTGCGGATTACTCCTACTCCCCTTTATCGCCGGAGAAGGTGAAAAAAGCTGGCGCCGGCGTCCGGTGGCTGTTCTCTCCATCGCGCTAATCGCGGTGGTCTTTGGGGAGTTTACGCATCTCGCCGGCAACGCTCCCTGGAGCCCCGTCATGAATGCGTGGAGCGGCCAACCAATTCCCGCTCAGTTCTTGAAAGGAAGAACAGCGCTCGAACGGCGCGGCGCACTGGTCTTCCAGGCCAAACAGTGTCACAACTGCCACTCCCTCGAAGGCAATGGCGGAATGCGCGGGCCGTCGCTTGATGCGGTGGCCGTGCACCTGACTCAGGATCAACTGATTCGGCAGGTGATTCAAGGTGGCGGAAACATGCCTGCCTATGGAAAGAATCTCAGCCCCGCCGAGACTACCGCGCTGGTCGCATTCCTCGAGACGTTGCATCCACTACGCCAGTCTCCAGCGCGTGATGCCTCGCAGGCAGCGACATTAGGAAACGAATCCAGCGGGCCTTCTGCGGTTCAAAAGTAGGTTATGCACTCTCACCTTCATCAGCCGGAGTCTTGGTCGTTTCCTCTGGGCCTGACTGCTTCCCTGCTAGCCGTCGCGATCGTCTACGTTCGCGGTTGGTGGCGCTGTCGCACGACGTTTCCCAAAGTAATTTCCGTATCGCGGCTGGTCGCGTTTCTGAGCGGACTCTTGTTTGTGTGGATCGCAGTAGCTTCTCCGCTGGGAACCCTCGATCACGAGATGCTTACTGCCCACATGCTGCAGCATCTTCTACTGATGGCAGCCGCCGCACCCTTGATTTTGCTCGGAGCTCCGGCCGTCCCACTATTGCACTGTCTTCCGCAATCATTCATTCGTACAGGCGTTAGTAGTCTCTTCCGCCGCCCGTGGGTGCAATGGCTCGGACGCGCTGTGACGCACCCGATGTTTTGTTTGTTTGCGCCCTCACTTGCGTTGATCGCGTGGCACGTTCCTGTGCTGTTTGAGATTGGAATGCGATCCCAGGCGTGGCACGACGTTCAGCAGATGTCTTTCTTCGCGACTGGAATTCTCTTGTGGTGGCCTGTAATTCAGCCCTGGCCAAGCGTCGCGCGCTGGCCACGGTGGTCGATTCCGCTATACCTGTTCTTCGCCACCTTGCCCTGCGACGCTCTTTCCGCTTTTCTCACATTTTGCGATCGCGCCATTTATCCCTCGTACCAAACTGTTACCGCGCCTTTCGGCCTGTCACCCCTTGCTGACCAGCAGCTCGCGGGCTCGTTAATGTGGGTTTGCGTAACTTTTATCTACTTGTTTCCGGCCGTCGGAATCACGATGCGGATACTCTCTCCTTCGCGCCGGCAGCGCTCGTTCTCGGAGGCTCCCAGCGCTAAAACACCGCCCAAGGATCCGTCCGGGATCGGAGTTTCCTGGTGATGGTCAGTCAACCTGCAGCCCTGACGTTGGGAGTGGAAGAAGCTCCGAGATTGCAAGCTCGCCTTGCAACACTTGCCGACTACTGGATGCTGACGAAGCCGGAAGTGAATCTCCTGATTCTGATCACAACGCTCGCAGGATTTTGCTTAGCTCTTCCATCTTCAACTCAGCACTTCCCGGTATTACTCCTTATTAATACGTTGCTGGGAACGCTGCTGGTCGCCAGTGGGACAGGAGTTCTAAATCAATTTATCGAGCGTACTTTCGACGCTCAGATGAGAAGAACTGCTCGACGCCCGATAGCGTCCGGCAGAATAGCTGCCTCGAGTGCCTTCTGGTTCGGGATCGCGTTGGCTTGCTCGGGCTGCCTTTACCTCGGCGTGGCCGTCAATAAGCTCGCAAGCCTGCTCGCGCTCCTCACGCTGTTAAGTTATTTGTTTGTCTACACACCGCTTAAAAGAAAGACTCCGCTTTGCACGCTCGTGGGAGCCCTCCCGGGTGCGATGCCACCGCTGATCGGATGGGCCGGGGCAGCCGGCAAGTTGAGTCTGGAGGCTTGGTCGCTATACACCATTCTCTTCCTCTGGCAATTCCCGCACTTCATGGCGATTGCCTGGATGTATCGGGAGGATTACTCACGTGCCGGGTACCTAGTTCTTCCTCACGAAGAGTCGAGGGGAAGCCTTATGGCTCTGCAGGCCGTTCTGCCATGTCTGCTCCTGGTACCGGCGGGCCTCATTCCATTGATTCTCGCGCATTCTTCTTTCCCCTATTGGGTCGCCAATCTACTGCTCACCTCTGGCTTCCTCATCTACGCCGTCCGACTGGCTGTTGAAAGATCAAATGCGGTGGCAAAGCGACTGCTCTTAGTGTCCATCATTTACCTGCCGCTAGTCTTTTTCACAATTCTGCTCAGCAAGCCCTGAACGTCAAGCCTCGTCTAGTGACTGCGGATCTTAGGGTGTGAGCGTGGGTTGAGGGATACCGATCTGGAACTAGTATCTGCAAATCGCAAGCGAGATCTGTAAGCGATTCAGACCTGACTCGTCGTTATGGAACTATACGATTCAGAGGAGGGAGGAGGGTTCCGGCCGGGACGGTTGGTCCGACCCGCGCGGGAGGAGGTTAGAAAGTCACGCCGGAACCGGATGAGCCCTCCACGGCGACTTCCCAGAAACTTTGACAGCGTCTTACTTCTTCATTGCGGACTTACAGGCAATCTCTATGCACCGTAGCCTGCGCATCCTCCTTGTTGTTGATTAAAGGCTGCGACTGGCAAGTGCGCCACGGCCTGTGTACGTTCAGGTCGGTACTCGGACGAAAACGCTTTGCGTCCTGCTTTCAAGTCAAGGCTGAATTGGGTCTTGGTCCTGCGCGTGGCGTTTTGAAACCGCTGCGTGAGTTTGGCGCGGCCACGAGTGAGCTGCGCTTTGATAGTTCCGTGGGGTACGCCCAGTGTCTCTGCAGCCTTTTTTATGGAAAAGTCATCCCGCTGATGGAGCCGCAGAGCCGCTTGCTGCGAGGATGGAAGGCCAGCGATTAGCTTGCGAACAAGTTCACGCTGCTCGCCCTGTTCCAAGGTCTGCTCCGGAGTGGGACTCGGGTCCACGAGTAATTCCGAAATCGCCCACTGGCCGTCCTTGGGAGCTTCGTCTAGTGACAGCATTTGGCGTCGACCGCGCCTTCGCAACTGCATGCGTACTGCATTAATGACAATCGATATCAACCAAGTCGACATCTGCGCACGACCGTCGAATTGCGCAATGTGTCGAAATGCCGACAGCATAGCGTCTTGCACTGCATCTTCGGCATCTTCGGGATTGCGTAGAGAGCGCATCGCTATGCGCTTCAGGCGAGGCAGCGCGTCCGAGAGAATCTTCTCGAACTCGCGTCGACGTTCGCAGCTTGTCGCTACGGGGACTCCTTGGGGACCAGCAACGGCCACGAAGGGAAGACTGGAATCTTCAACTGCAGGCATCAGTGTCGGCATACTTCGCGAATCTCCGTTTCCGAAAGCTGTTTTTCGAACCGAATGTCGTTGTTCGCTTCTCACTTCCGATACAGAGCATTTTCCGTACCAACAGCAAACCGGCCCAAGAGTCCCTTGCCTTCTGTAGGAATTGAGAGGCTGTTGTGGAAGCACTGTCATGTGCTTACGAGCACTGGACCGTTGGCACACTCGACGGGCACGGTCTCCGGCGCTCGCGTGCATCGGAAGTCACAATGTCGACTCCGTGAAAGCGCCGACTGTCAGATGCCAACTGCTTGACACTGGCGTTTGTTTCGGACATAGGAACCGGCGGCTCCTCTCTCCATGCATGGCGGCTAAACGATTGTCCTGCAGCAAGATGGGCGCGGGAGCCTGCGGCATTCGTATGGAAGTTCGCATGCCCTTTAACGAGAGCGAACCCTGAACGTAAGAAATTTGGCTTGCGGTCAAGGCGATGACATCGTCGAGGGCATGATCTGAAGAAAATTCTGTTAACACACGGCGCAGTTACTCCGACCGATGATCTTGAAATCACCGTGGATCATGGCGAAGAGGGCGCTCTCGTGCGCTTGAATGGCCACCTCAACATTGATTCTTCACCAGCCCTGCGTAATCGGCTTCTGAGCATGCTGAGGGAGCAGTCAACCAAAACCGTGATCGTCGACTTGACGAGAGTCTCCTACATTGACTCTTCAGGCATTGCGACTCTGATCGAGGGACTCAAAGTCGCGCTCAATCGCCAAATCACGTTGCGCTTGCAAGGTCTGCAAGGTCGTCTCCTTCATTTATTCGAGACTACGGGCGTATTGGCTCTCTTCGAAAGGGATGGCGGTAAGAGCACTTCCTCACCGCCAAAGGTTTCCTGATGGCAACTGCTCTCGAAAACGTCGGAAAAAACACCATTACTCAACTCGACTACGTCGGGAGCCTGAATATTCAGTTGTGGGCGACTCTCCGGGCAATGGGGACTGCGTTGCCGTTTGTGGGAAATCGTTATCGGTGGCAGGCATCCGTGCGCCAGATGCTGCAGATCGGCGTTGACGCCCTGCCGATGGTGTCACTGATGGCTATTTGCACCGGCTTCATTCTGGCCATGCAGGGAGCGTCTGAATTGCGACGCTTCGGAGCTTTGCACTACGTCATCGACCTGGTTGCAGTTGGCTTTACACGTGAACTCGGCCCGCTGCTTACTGCTATCGCTGTCAGCGGACGTTCTGGTTCGGCTTTCGCGGCAGAAATCGGAACTATGAAGGTGACCGAAGAACTCGATGCGCTTCGCGTCATGGCGCTCGAGCCTGTGGAGTTCCTCCTTGCGCCGAAGTATCTCGCAGCGCTGATTTCAGTTCCCTGCCTCACCGTCATCTGTAATGTGTGCGGCATATTGGCGGGCGGATTATTCATGTTCTTCAGCACGCATCTGACGCCATTGCTCTACTTGCGATACGTGTTGACATCCATCCAGTTGCAGGACGTGATCACAGGACTCATCAAGAGCGTGGTCTTCGCCACGATCATTGCGCATGTTGGCTGCCTGGAAGGGTTCCGTGTCCGTGGAGGACCCGATTCGGTAGGACGCTCCACAACCAGCGCGGTCGTGAAATCAACGTTCCTGGTCATTATCGCTGACGCCGTTTTCACGGCCATCTTTTACTTCATGGGAAAGTCGTAATGCCGATCATTTCGATTCGCGACTTGGTGGTCGAATACGACGGGCGACGCGTATTGGACGGTCTCAATCTCGATATCGAACAGGGAGAGACGATGGTCCTGTTGGGCGGCAGCGGTTCTGGGAAGAGCACGCTATTGCGGCAGATCATCGGGCTTGAACGTCCGAAGTCAGGCAGTGTTTACGTAAAAGGAATTGATATCACCCGCTGCTCACCCGCCCAATTGAAAAACGTCCGGCGCTCAATAGGCGTGGCCTTTCAAAGCGCGGCTTTATTCAACTCGCTGTCAGTTGAGGAGAACGTCGCGCTCTTGCTGCGGGAACACACAGCACTCGCTCCGTCGATTATCGATCTGATGGTCTGGATGAAGTTGGCGGTGGTAGGGCTGGGAGATTTCGGCAAGTTGCAACCGCAGGAGCTGTCGGGCGGAATGAAGAAGCGTGGCGCCGTCGCCCGTGCTCTGGCGCTGGATCCTGAAATTCTTGTGCTCGACGAACCTTCTGCGGGTCTGGATCCGATCGTCGCCGCGGAACTCGACGAACTGATTCTGCTTTTGAAAAACGCTTTTCAGATGACAGTGATCGTCGTGACCCATGAAATGCCGAGCGCCTTCCGGATCGCCGACCGCATCGCGATGCTGTACAAGGGCGCGTTCAGGTCGGTTGGCACAAAGGAAGAAATCAGGGCCAGCAAAGATCCACGCGTCCGGCAGTTCCTCGATCGCATTCCCGGGGACATGGCAAAGGCGCCAGCCGTAGCCGCTTACTTCGAAAAATACCTGCAGCATCAGGAGATGTACAAGTGACAACAGAAGCAAAAGTAGGAGCGTTTGTCCTGGGATGCTTCGGGATCCTGGCGTTCACGCTCATTTACCTCATGAACGCGCAATTCAGCGGCGCGACAGTTCCATATCGGACCTATCTTAAGTATGCCGGTGGGCTGGAGCCGGGAGCCTCGGTGCTCTTTGGCGGCATCAGCGCCGGCAAAGTAACAGCCGTTCGGCCCTGGGCGACAGACCCAACCCGAATCGAGATTCTTCTCGAAGTAAAACAGGGTACGCCTCTCAATGAGAAGTCCGTGGCCAAACTGGGTCTGGTCAGCATTATGAACAGCGCTTCTTTATCAATCACTACAGGCAGCAATGATGCAAAGCGACTTCCACCGGGGTCATCCATTCAGTCGCAGGAAGCCGCCAGTCTGGATGAGATCGCCGGCAAAATGGCCACCATCGCGGACAACGCAAATGCCTTGGTCACGCAGGTTAAGGGAGAGCTGGAAGGAATCAGCGGCGACGCCCGACATCTCCTCGCCAACCTCAATACCGTTACGGGACCGGTCAATCAACAGAAGATTCGAGCCGTGCTGGATAACGTGAACACCATGCTCGCGACGGAAGGTCCGAAGATTGATCGCATCTCAGATCAGTTGATCGCAGTCAGCCAGCATGCCGATGACACCATTCAGAATGTGAATGGCACAGTCACCGATATCCGGGACCCGATACGCAAGGATCTGGCTGAGTTGCAGAGTACTTTGCAGGCAGCCAAGAGCTTACTCACGGATATGCAGGTTATGGTGCGAGCGAACGACTACAAGATCGACGATACGGTGGACAACCTGCGGGTAGCAACCGACAACCTGGATCAACTGACCGACTCACTGAAGCAGCGTCCCTGGAGCATGATTCGGATCAAGCAACCGAAAGAGCGGCAGGTCCCGCAACAATAAGGAAGGGCGCATATGAAAAAGCGCGTGATGATATTTCTGTTTGCCATAGCACTCCCGATCGTTCTGGCGGGTTGTGGAGGCGCGGTGAAGTACCCGAACTACTACACTCTGCACGTGCCGCCTCCACCCGATCCACCGGCGCAGGAAGGCAATCGCACATCTTTGGCAGTACGCGAATTTCGATCGCCCTCTTACCTGCGGCAAGGGGCCATTGTCTACAAAACGTCCCCGGAGCAGATCGGGTTTTATAACTACCATCGCTGGGCCGTGGATCCTCGTGAGTTCCTGACCAACGCAGTTGCGGAGCGCCTCAGCGCGAGTGGAAACTTCGCGAACGTAAAGCTGTACGACGGCCGCTCCAACGTCGATTACGTTCTCAGCGGACGCCTTGAGAAGCTCGAGGAAATTGACTACGAGGGCGGCGTCAAGGTCGAGGTTGCGATTTCAGCTCAGATGACGAACCTTGCCACTGGTGCGACCGTGTGGAGCAATGCTGTCTCCGAGGTTGGAACAGTCAACAAGCGCGATGTACCTGCTGTTGTATCCGAAATGAACCGGACGATGGATCGGGCGATCGAGAAATTGCTCACGCCGGCTCCTGCAGTCACCAAGTAAAAGGAGGTGCTAATGGCAGTTCCTGGTGGTCAAGCCACAACTATTCCTTCTACCGAGTTTCGAATTACCAGCACAGATGGGTTGCAAATAGCCTGCGCGCGGTGGGACAGCCGTGGGGGTGTGCGAGGCGTGGTCCAGATTGCCCACGGTATGGGTGAACATATCGGGCGGTATGCAGGGTTGATCGAGTTTTTGGTATCCGCGGGGTTCACTGTTTACGGAAACGATCACCGCGGACACGGCCGCACGGCGTCTTCCGCGAAGCACTTCGGCGACTTCGGCCACTGGGGCTTCGACTTGCTCGTCGAGGACATGGTGCGGTTAAGCGCTATTGCCAGAGAAGAAAATCCCGATGCTCCATTCATCCTGCTAGGACACAGCATGGGCTCTTTCGCAGCCCAACAATACGTGCTCGAGCATAGCCGCCAAGTCGACGCACTTGTCCTTTCTGGATCAGGCGCTCTGGACGGACTCGCACACCTCGCCAGTGCAGCGCCGCCGGGCAGGAACATTCTGAACGCTCCCTTTGAGCCGGCGCGGACTCCACTCGACTGGTTGAGCCGCGATGACGCAGTTGTCAATGCGTTCATTAACGACCCGCTGTGCTTCCCGCGACTTCAGCCCGCGTCTTTCAATTCATTTCTCGCGGCTGCGCCTCGATTGTCCGATCCCATGAGGCTTGGAAGGATACGTTCCGACTTGCCTATCTACCTTTTTTCGGGCAGTGCAGATCCAGTGGGCCAACAACTCGAAGGGCTTGAAATCCTGATAGCTCGCTACCACCAAGCGGGACTCTACGACATTACGCATGATTTTTACTCCGGCGGGCGGCACGAGATGCTCAATGAACTAAATCGCGACGAAGTCCGGGCTAATCTGCTTGCCTGGATCTTCGGGGTTCTGAAGAAAGAGGACCAGAGCGAGGCCGCTTCCGTTAGGGAAAACGCAATTCCTGCGGAGGATCAATCGAACATGCAAACAGAAGATGGTAGGAGCTAAGCAAGCTACATGCCGACGTCTGTAGCCATTACCTTTGTCCTGATTATCGTGGCGCGAATCACTGATGTCACGCTGGACACAGTTCGCACCGCGGCGATCATTCAAGGCCGTCGCGTATTTGCAGCGGTCCTTGGCTTCTTTGAAGCCGTCATCTACATCTGCGTCGTGGCTAAGGTCCTACTCAACGTGAATCACCCGATATATGCGCTCGCATACGGGACCGGATTTGCTTCCGGAACATTCTTGGGAATTTTGATCGAGCAGCATCTGGCCTTCGGGGAGCAGGTGGTATCACTTTTCACGAGGAAGGGCGCAGAGCTCTCCAAGGCGCTTGCAGATGCTGGCTATCTCACGGCGGAAGTGCACGGGCATACGCGCGAGGGAGACTTGGCGATCCTCCACGTTGAGATTCCCCGCAAACTCACTCGCGACTTAGTTCGGGATGCCACCGCCGTCGATCCGAGTTGTTTCTGCGTGATCAACGATGTGCGAATGGCGAAATTCCTAGCAGGCTCAACGCAAAACTCCACGCACATGGGCATGAGCACCTCAGATGCGCATGGATTTGCTCGTTTGAAACGTCAATAAGGTCAGCCAAGTGTTTGTCACCTGCCATCGCCCTCGCAACTCTTCATCGACCGTCGGCTTCCATTTTCAAACGCTTACGAGTGGTCTCAGGGTTGCACTTCTGAGGACGCCATCAGCGAATGGCAAGAGCCAACCACTTGGGCAACGAAACGAAAATCCATTCCGACTCCACCGCGGGGAGCAAGGAGCTTAAGAAATGACCCCAGTCGTAGAAGAAATCGTAGAAGTAGCAGAAGAGCCGTCAACCACTTCAAGTTTGAGCGCATATGGAAAGGCGAGATCCACCGTTCAAGGATCGCCCCTGAACTCCGAGGAATTAAGAAAGACAGACGCTTATTGGCGTGCCAGCCTCTACGTCTGCCTGGGGATGCTTTACCTTCAGGACAACCCCTTGCTCCGTGAGCCGCTCAAGATTGAGCACGTCAAGCCACGCATGCTGGGTCACTGGGGCTCGGATGCCGGCCAAGCCTTCACTTACATCCATTTCAACCGACTGATTAAGAAGTACGATCTGAATGCGTACTACGTTTGCGGACCCGGGCACGGGGCGCCCTCGGTTCTGTCCCAGGGCTACCTCGAGGGGACATATTCCGAGGTCTACCCGGACAAGAGTGAAGACCTCCGCGGACTGCAACGCTTTTTCCGGCAGTTCTCATTCCCGGGAGGGATCGGCAGTCACGCCACCCCCGAGACCCCCGGCAGCATCAACGAGGGCGGCGAGCTGGGCTACTGTATCTCGCACGCCTACGGATCGGTCTACGACCACCCCGACCTGATCGCCCTGACCGTGGTGGGCGACGGCGAGGCCGAGACCGGCCCGCTGGCCACGAGCTGGCACAGCAACAAATTCCTCAACCCGATCCGCGACGGGGCGGTGCTACCGGTGCTGCACCTCAACGGCTACAAGATCAACAACCCCACACTGCTGGCCCGCATCAGCCGCGAGGAGCTGGAAGCGCTGTTCGTCGGCTACGGGTACACCCCGCATTTTGTGGAGGGCAGTGACCCCGAAAGCATGCACCAGGCGATGGCCGCGACCCTGGAACACTGCGTCCTGGAGATCCGCAAGATCCAGGATGAGGCGCGGCGGACCGGCAAGCCATCGCGACCGCGCTGGCCCATGGTCATTCTGCGAACCCCCAAGGGCTGGACGGCCCCGCGGAAGGTGGACGGACAATACCTCGAAGGCTTCTGGCGCGCGCACCAGATCCCGCTGCCTGACGTCCACTCCAACCCTGCTCACCTGCAACTGCTGGAAAAATGGCTGCGCAGCTACGAGCCGGAGAAGCTCTTTGATCAGGCGGGCCGGCTTATCCCGGAACTGCGAGCGCTGCCGCCTGAGGGAACTCGACGGATGAGCGCCAACCCCGTGACCAACGGCGGGCTGCTTCGCAAGCCTCTCGACATGCCGGACTTCCGCACCCTCGGCATCGAGGTCAAGAAACCAGGAACAATCCAGGTCGGTAACGCCGGCTTCCTCGGTGCCTTGATGCGGGAGATCATGAAGCGGAATAAGAACAACTTTCGACTCTTCGGGCCGGATGAGTCGCAGTCCAACAGGCTCGACGCCGTGTACGAGGTCACCGAGAAGGCTTGGCTCGCTGAGTATTTCCCGGAGGACGCCGATGGCGGCCACCTGGCCCCGGACGGGCGCGTCATGGAGATGCTCAGCGAGCATACCCTTGAAGGGTGGCTGGAGGGCTACATTCTGAGCGGCCGGCACGGCCTGATCAACAGCTACGAGTCGTTCGTCCACCTCCTCGACTCAATGTTCAACCAGCACGCAAAGTGGCTGGAGAAGTGCAGCGAGGTACCGTGGCGGGCGAAGGTCTCCTCGCTCAACATGCTGGTCAGTGGCCTGGTCTGGCGACAGGACCACAACGGGTTCACGCACCAGGACCCCGGCTTCCTCGACGTGGTCGCGAACAAGAGCCCGAGCATAGTGCGCGTCTACCTTCCGCCCGACGCCAACTGCCTGCTCTCAGTCGGCGATCACTGCTTCCGCAGCGAAAACTATATCAACGTCATCGTTGCAGACAAGCAGCCGCAGGACATGCAGTACCTGGACATGGAGGCGGCGATCGCCCACTGTACCAAGGGCCTGGGTATCTGGAACTGGGCCAGCAACGACCAGGGGACAGAGCCCGACGTGGTAATGGCAAGCTGCGGCGACGTGCCGACGGTGGAGTGTTTGGCGGCCACCGCCCTGCTGCGGCACCACATCCCCGATGTGAAGATCCGTGTCGTGAACGTCGTAGATCTGTTTAAGCTGCTGCCCAGCACCGAACACCCGCACGGGCTGACGGACCGTGAATTCGAGGCCGTCTTCACGGCGGACAGGCCGGTGATCTTCACCTTCCACGGATACCCGGGGCTGATCCATCGACTCACCTACAGGCGGCCAAGCCAGCACAACCTCCACGTGCGCGGCTACAAGGAGCACGGCAACATCAACACACCCCTGGAATTGGCCATCCGCAACGAGACCGACCGCTTCACCCTGGCCATCGATGCCATCGATCGGATCCCTCGCTTGCGCACCACCGCCGCCGCTGTTCGCCAAGAACTTGCCGACCAGCGAATTGCGTGCGAGCAGTACGCTTACGAGCACGGCATCGACCGGCCCGACATCACCGAATGGAGGTGGCCGCACCCGACCTCCTAGGTTGGAAACAGCGTGAGGGGTGGCTGGCAACGGGGAATCGGCCACCCTCGGGCAACCACCAAGCGCAACACTTGAAAGCGCAATTCCAGAATACGCATTGCGGAACGATGATCACCGGAGCGATGTGAATGAGTCTGCTTACGACATCAATGACAAGATTGGGTCCATCATCAAGAAAAACCGGGAGCGTCGCCTATGTCTGACACTGGTCTTGCGTGCCTCGCTTCGCCTGATGTATTGGCCCGTGCCCGTAAGATCAAACTTTTTCTGATGGACGTAGACGGTACGCTGACCGATGGCGGCGTCTGCCTGATCTCGGCCACAATCGCCGACGGCTTAGGAGAACCGATCGTCTCCGAAATGAAAGTGTTCAACTCCCGGGACGGCCAGGGATTATCGCTTGCCCACACCATGGGGATTCAGACAGGCTTCATCACCGGCCGACATTCACCGGCCGTGGCTAAGCGTGCTCAAGAGCTGAAGGTCACTTTTGTTTATCTGGGACAGGGGAAGAAGACGGCGGCTTTCGAAGAGTGCGTACAAAAGGCAGGCGTGAGGGAAGACGAGGTTGCTTATATGGGTGATGACCTGCCGGACATTCCTCTGGCGCAGCGAGCCGGACTGGCAGTGTGCGTAGCCAACGGGGCACCTGAGTTAGCGGCCGTATGCCACTTCACCACTCGCCAGCTTGCGGGGCGGGGTACCGCGCGCGAGGTGGTGGAACTAATCCTGAAGGCGCAGGGACGTTGGGAGGAGGCGGTGCCCCAGGCGCTTGCGTAACAAAACTGCCGATTAGGAATTTAGAACGAAACCGACACTAGACCGCCACCAGCGAAAGGATCTGTATGAGTGTAACCATCGAGACTCCCATCTCTCAGGCACCCCAGGACATCAACACCGTACCATTCCGGGAACCGGCGCGCAGCGCCTCCGGAGCACAGCAAGACATGGATTTGCTCAGCATCAACACCATCCGCACCTTGTCCATGGATGGTGTGCAGGCGGCGAATTCAGGGCATCCCGGAACTCCAATGGCATTAGCGCCGGTGGCGTACTGCCTGTGGCAGCAGTTCCTTCGATTTGATCCGCAAGATCCCGTATGGCCCAACCGCGATCGCTTCGTGCTCTCGATCGGGCACGCGTCGATGTTGCTCTATTCACTGCTTCATCTGACCGAAGTGCGAGCCGTTAGCAAAGACTATGAAACTCTCGGCGAAGTATCGGTGCCGCTGGATGCCATCAAGGCGTTCCGCCAGCTGGATAGCCGTTGTCCCGGACATCCTGAATATCGCTGGACGTCGGGCGTCGAGACCACTACGGGACCGCTAGGTCAGGGTGTCTCTACCAGCGTCGGCATGGCGATTGGTCGGCAGTGGCTGGCCGCGCGCTACAACCGCCCGGGTTTTGAGGATCTGTTCGACTTCAACGTTTACGCTTTGTGCGGCGATGGATGCATGATGGAAGGCATCTCTCACGAAGCCGCCTCCCTCGCCGGACACCTGGGGCTCTCAAATCTCTGCTGGATTTACGACAACAATCACATCACGATCGAGGGCAACACATCGCTGGCCTTTACCGAAGACGTGGCCACTCGCTTCATTGGCTACGGTTGGAATGTGACGCGGGTGGGTGATGCAAACGACCTCAACATGCTCGCTCGTGCCTTTCGAAACTTTCAGAGCACGAAAGGTCGCCCTACCTTAATTATTGTGGACAGCCACATCGGCTATGGCGCACCACATAAACAGGACACTAGTGGGGCCCACGGCGAACCCCTGGGCGAAGAAGAGATCCGGCTGGCCAAACGAAACTACGGCTGGCCTGAAGACAAAAAGTTCTACGTGCCAGATGGAGTCTACGATCACTTTCGTCAGGGCATCGGAAAGCGGGGTCAGCAGTTGCGCGACGCCTGGTTCGCGCGAATCGCCGAATATGGCAAGCAGTACCCAGAGCTGGCGAAGGAATTATTCCAGATGCAGCACCGCCAGCTCCCTGAAGGATGGGAGCGTGACTTGCCTGAGTTCCCGGCCGATGCCAAAGGCCTGGCAACTCGCGAGTCTTCAGCAAAGGTGTTGAACGCAGCCGCCAAAAACATCCCCTGGTTAATCGGAGGATCAGCAGACCTAGCACCTTCTACGAAGACCCGCCTCACGTTCGAGGGCGCAGGGGATTTCTCGTCAGACAATTATGCCGGACGCAATTTTCATTTCGGGATTCGCGAGCACGCCATGGGCGCCATCCTCAACGGAATGAGTCTGGTTAAAGTCCGCCCCTTCGGCTCGGGATTTTTCATCTTCGTCGATTACATGCGCGGGTCTCTGCGCCTAAGCTCCTTGATGGAGCTTCCTGTCATTTACGTCTTCACGCACGACTCGATTGGAGTCGGTGAGGACGGTCCAACCCATCAGCCCATCGAGCAACTTGCCCACATGCGCTCCATGCCCGGGCTGATTATGATCCGGCCTGCAGACGCGAATGAGGTGACTGAGGCGTGGAAAGTCATACTGCAACTGCATCACGGGCCGGCGGTACTGGTGCTCACTCGCCAGGCCGTGCCCACGATCGACAGAACGAAATATGCGGCCGCTTCGGGACTGACGCGAGGCGCCTACACTCTGGCCGATGCCCCCGGTGCCGACCCTGAGGTCATCCTCATCGGCACCGGTAGCGAGGTTGCACTCTGCCTCGAGGCATATGAGCAACTGACTAAAGAGGGCGTGCGGGCGCGAGTAGTCAGCATGCCGTCGTGGGAATTGTTTGACGATCAGGATAAGGGCTACCGAGAATCGGTTCTGCCTCCGAGCGTGAGAGCGCGCGTGTCGGTAGAAGTGGCATCGGATTTTGGCTGGTCCAAATACACTGGCTCCGAAGGGCATAACCTTTGTATCGAGAGCTTCGGCGCTTCCGCACCTCTCAAGCAATTGTTGAAGAAGTTCGGCTTCAGTGCGGACAAGATAGTTGCTGCGGCGAAGAGCCAGATCGCCCGGCACGGGAGCACAAAGTGAAAGTAGGCGTGGGAGCAGATCACGGCGGTTTCGAAATGAGACTGCAACTTGCGAAGTTGCTGAAGGAAGAGGGCTACGATGTCGTCGATTTTGGCAACAAGGTCTATGACACCAGCGACGACTATCCGGATTTTGCTATTCCACTTGCGCGGGCTGTGGCCGGCGGGGAGATAGATCGGGGCATTCTCGTGTGCGGCAGTGGCGTCGGAGCGTCAGTGGCTGCCAACAAAATTGTCGGCGTTCGAGCCGCGCTCTGTCACGATCACTTTTCGGCACGTCAGGGTGTGGAAGACGACAACCTGAACGTACTTTGCTTCGGAGGCAGGACTACGGGCATCGCAATCGCCTGGGAGTGTACGCAAAACTTCCTCAACGCCCGGTTCAGCGGCGCAGACCGGCATCGTCGCCGGCTGGCCAAGGTTACTCAACTCGAAACACTACGGTCACAGCCAGAAGTGGAATGTGACTGTCCGCAGCTATGAGCTTGCATAACAGGAGAAAACAATGACGCTGTTTGAATCGTTGAAGAAATACACGACCGTTGTAGCGGATACCGGTGATATCGAGGCTATTGCCCGCCACCGTCCGCAGGACGCCACAACCAATCCTTCCCTTCTTTATCACGCTGCCCAGATGCCTGCTTACCGGCACTTAGTGGAAGAGGCTGCTGACGTTGCGTCGGAGCTCGGCGGTAGTCATGCACAAATGGCGGAGGAGTTCATCGATCATCTCTTCGTGCTCTTCGGATCCGAGATTCTCAAGGTAGTTCCTGGCCGGGTATCCACGGAAGTTGCAGCGAGCCTGAGCTTCGATTCTCCCGCCACAGTCGCCAAGGGTCGCAAGCTCATCTCGCTCTACGAGAAGAAAGGCATTTCGCGCCAACGCATTCTGATCAAGATCGCCAGCACATGGGAAGGAATTCAAGCGGCCGCGATGCTGGAGAAAGAAGGCATCCACTGCAATCTAACTCTTCTTTTCAGCTTCGCCCAGGCAGTCGCATGCGCCGAGGCTGGAGTCACCTTGATCTCGCCTTTCGTGGGCCGGATTTACGATTGGTATAAGAAGGAGGGTGGTGGCAAGGAAATTCCTCCGGACCAGGACCCCGGAGTTGAGTCGGTTACGCGAATCTACAACTACTACAAGAAATATGGTTACAAGACCCAGGTGATGGGCGCGAGTTTCCGCAATGTGAATCAGATCGTCCGCCTGGCTGGATGCGATTTGCTCACCATCAGCCCCGAACTTCTCGACCAGTTGGAGAAGACGGAGGGAACTCTAGAACGCAAACTCGATCCAGCCAAATCTCAAGCAAGCAAAGATGAGCGTCTGCGCCTCAGTGAAAAAACCTTCCGCTGGATGCACAACGAGGACGCAATGGCGACGGAAAAGCTCGCTGAGGGAATTCGCAAATTCAACAGCGACGCGCGTCACCTGGAAGAGTACGCGCTCTCGCAAGTCGCCGAAAAGGTCGGGTGAGTAGTGGCCCCCGCGAAGGGTGCGGCTCACCTTAGGTCGAGCCGCACCGCATCGTGCGAGATCAATAGCTTTCTTGAGTGGAATCGCGTTGCGGCACATTTTCATCAAACAAGTATCCGCGTTGGAGGCTGTAGATGAGCGCTAGTCGGGCGGTTCTTTGGGATATGGACGGGACTCTCATCGACTCAGAAGAGTTCCACTGGATCTCCTGGCGGAACGCGCTCGCCGATGAGGGCATCACCATCACGCATCAGCAGTTTCTTGCCTCGTTCGGCCAGCGCAACGATTCCATCCTCCCGCAATGGCTGGGCACTGCGGCGACCCCAGAGCTCATCGAGAAAATCGCAAAAGCCAAAGAGGAGTTATACCGTCATCTGATTATCCGAGACGGAATCTCTCCCCTACCCGGCGTTGGCGATTGGGTGGACCGACTTCACAAACAGGGATGGCTTCAGGCTGTTGCCTCGGCAGCTCCACGCGCGAATATCGATGCAGTCCTTGAAGCTCTATCGGCGACTCATATTTTTCAGGCCATCGCCTCCGCCGAAGATGTGCACCGAGGCAAACCAGATCCTGAAGTGTACTTAGTGGCTGCTTCGCGGGTCGGCGTGCCGCCCGAACGATGTGTAGTTGTGGAGGATGCGGCTGCCGGAATTGAAGGAGCACGCCATGCTGGCATGCGGAGTATCGGCGTTAGTCGCGACGGTCATCGTTTGGCGGCTGATGTAGTAGTGCAGTCCCTTGATCTTCTGGATTCTGACGCTTTTGAAGTGCTACTTCGGGCAGGACAGTTGCTGTAACAGAGCGGGGGAGTGCATAACTTACAGTCAGAATCAGGAGCGCTTGCTTCAAACCGGCTGAGGTAAACAGGGACTCTTAGGAGAAAGATTTTGAGGAGAAAGATAATGATGAAGTTCAAGCTGAATTACGGATTGGTTGTTGCATTGTGTCTGGCCGCGTCAGTCGCGTCGGCCGATTCTTTGGAGCTAAAGAATGGCAGCCTGATTCAGGGCAAATTCGTGAGTCGCACGGATACTGAAATCACCTTCCAGGTTGGCTCATCGATTCAGAAGTACAACCTGTCTGACATTGTTTCGCTCAAGTTCGATTCCGAAACGGAACGAAACGACACGCTGCGGCGGCGGAGTTCGCTCTCGAGCGAACCGAACACCGTGGGGCGTAGCAGCTTGAGCCCACCGGTGTATGTCACTATCCCGGCGGGAACGCGGATTTCTGTGCGGACGGTTGATGGCATCGATTCCACCAAGAATCACCCCGGGGATCGCTTTCAGGCTTCGCTGGAAGAACCGCTGATGGTAGATGGTAACGTGATTGCCGCAAAGGGGAGCGACGTCTATGGCCGACTGGCGGAGTCGAAGAAGTCAGGGAAGTTTACTGGGAGATCGCAACTACAACTGGAGCTAACCGGGATTGTTGTGAATGGTCAGACCGTGCCTGTGGTGACGGGAGAATATGAATTGACCGGCAAGTCGCGCGGAGCAAGCACTGCCAAAAGGACAATCGGCGGAGCGGCGGTCGGGTCCATTATCGGAGCCATTGCGGGCGGAGGCAAAGGAGCAGCGATCGGTGCGGCCGCCGGCGGTGGGCTTGGCGCAGGATCGGAAATTATCACCAAGGGCGACCAGGTGAAGGTGCCAAGCGAGACCCTGCTTGATTTCACGTTGCAGCAGGATCTGTCGATCCCGAGCCCCGGAGCTAATTCGGGAGAGTAACGAAAAATCAATAAACTCCGGTTCTGAAAAGCATCAGATAAGTCGCCCGGATTTCAGAGAATCGTCTTTTCCTATAGGATTAGTGCGCTTCGTGAGGAGATCTCCATGGCAGAACAGTCTCCCATCGACATCGTGCGGCATGCCTCGACCTGGTCAATCGTGTGGGGCGCGCTGCTGATTATCTTCGGCATACTGGCGATCAGCTCGCCCATGCTCGCCGCCATCGCGGTCAGCACTGTCATTGCCTGGCTCATCGTTTTCGCTGGCGTAGTCCACGTGATCCTGGCATTCCACGCTCATGGCGCCGGCAGCCTGATCTGGAAGCTGTTAGTGGGAATCGCGTATCTGTGCTTCGGTGGTTATCTACTGGTGCATCCAGTGCTGGGTGTGGCGTCGCTTACGCTGTTGCTCGCGTGTCTGTTCCTGATTGAAGGTATCTTGAACATCGTTCTGTTTTTTCGGATGCGCTCCATGCGCGGGTCAAACTGGGTGCTGATTGATGGGATCGTCACCCTCCTATTGGGTCTGATGATCTACCTGCAATGGCCGTCGAGTTCCGCCTGGGCGATCGGCACCCTGGTTGGCATAAGCATGCTCATCAGCGGCGTGACTCGCGTGATGCTGTCGTTAGCCGTGCGCCGAATCGCGACTGCGGTGGCGTAGTTGCGTTTGGCGAAGGCTGGGGAAGAATACCGTCCATGGCTGGCGCAGTTCGCTGGTAGTTCCCTGTTATTTTTTTGAATCTCACGCGAAATAACGCCAACTGTTTTGTTGACGGTAGGTTAGGGAGATATCCACAGAACTCTCTGTTAATTCGCTGGTCCAGAGCAAAATTTGCGGATTTTGGGCAGAATTCGACGATTTTGAGATCGAATTCAAAAATCCCCCTGT
The DNA here is from genome assembly GCA_035567895.1 of Terriglobales bacterium. Classification (NCBI taxonomy): domain Bacteria; kingdom Pseudomonadati; phylum Acidobacteriota; class Terriglobia; order Terriglobales; species Terriglobales bacterium. Next base: position 92,276 of record DATMPC010000103.1, read on the forward strand.
TTTCTTCCCTGTTCTCTTGCATTTTCCTGGACGTCACCCGGTCTTAACCATAGGCGTCATCTTTTGAGAGGCAATTTCTTTTTCAAAGTTGAAATCCGAGGATGCAGCGCCAGTAATTAGCCGCGCTCCACGGCTGAAGGTCAGATCCTGGATCGCCCATTTCATGAAAACGATGATGCGACTCTGAAACTCGACTATGTACATGAGGTGGATGAACACCCAGACCAACCAGGCCGGCAGGCCCGAAAGGTGCACGCCGAAGACATTGGCAACTGCGGCCGCCCGACCAATCACGGCGAGATTTCCTTTATCGAAATACTCGAAGGGCTCCGGCTTCGCTTGGCCTCGCACTTTCCTCACGATCGCTTTCGCTGCATACGTTCCTTGTTGCATCGCAACTTGCGCGACGCCGGCGAGTGGCTCTCCATTCTTGTTGACAGTAAGCGCGAGATCTCCGATGACGTAGATGTCCGGAAAATTAACAAGTGTAAGGTCGGGGCCAACCTTGATTCTTCCTCCCCGGTCGGTTTCAGCTCCAGTGCGTTTGGCCAGTGTCCTCCCCAAGGGAGAAACCGTGACACCGCCAGCCCATATGACGGTCTTCGAGGAGAGGCGCTCTGTGGAACCGTTGATCTGAAGGCTTACTCCGTCTCGATCGACATCCTTAACCATCGTGCCCATCTTCGCTTGGACGCCGAGCTTCGCGAGGAATCGCTCCGCCTTGCGCGCCAAGTCTTCGGGAAACGACATGAGCAATCGCGGAGCTCCATCCAGCAAAATGATCTGCGCCTCTTCGGGATGTATGGAACGAAAATCGTTCTTCAGCGTCTGCCGCGCAATTTCCCCGATAGCCCCCGCCAGTTCCACCCCTGTGGGTCCTGCTCCCACGATCACGAAGGTGAGCCAGGCGCGCCGTTGGGCAGGATCGGGAAGCCGTTCTGCAACCTCAAATGCGTAGAGGATCTTGTGCCGGATGTTGATCGCTTCTTCCACACTCTTCAGGCCCGGAGCCCATTGTTGCCAGACGTCGTGACCGTAATAGGAGCTTTGCGAGCCGGCCGCGACAATCAGAGAGTCGTAGTCGAAACTGGCGCCGTCGGCGAGCAGCACGCGCTTCGATACAGGATCAATGTCGCGGACGTCGCCCAGCAACACGCGAGTATTTTTTTGATGGCTCAAGACACCGCGCAGTGGCGCGGCGATCTCGCCGGGTGAGAGCGAACCGGTAGCAACCTGATACAGCAGAGGTTGAAACAGATGATAGTTTCGGCGATCGATCAGGGTTACGTCGACAGGAGCCGACTTCAGCGCCTGAGCGGCGCATAAACCACCGAACCCACCTCCTATAATAATGACCTTCGATTTTCCACTCATAAACCTTCGCTCCTCTCGAGCAAGACTTCACCACTTCACAATCGTCGCGAACGACCCAGGATCCAGGCTGGCTCCGCCAACTAACACGCCATCGATTTCCTCTTTTGACATTAACGCAGTAGCGTTTTCCGGTTTGACGCTGCCGCCGTAGAGGATTCTTAGACTTGTTCCTGCACCGTCGCCGACGGCTTTCGCTGCTTCCTTGCGAATGAAAGCGTGCGCTTCGGCGGCCATTTCTGGAGTGGCCGTCTTCCCGGTGCCGATAGCCCAAACAGGCTCGTAGGCAAAGCAGAAGTTGTCCGCGTCGGTGACGGAGACCTGGCGCAGGGCGGTGGCAACTTGCCGGGATAGCACGCGCTCGGTTAATCCCGATTCACGCTCTTCGAGTAATTCGCCAACACATACAATCGCTTTCAATTTTTCTTCGAGAGCGCTTCGAAGTTTACGATTTACGTCAATGTCGGTCTCACCGAAGTACTTGCGGCGTTCGGAGTGTCCGATGATCACTTGTCGACAGCCCATTGCTGCCAGCATTGCTCCACAGATCTCGCCGGTGAAGGGGCCCTCCTTTTGCCAGTACATATTTTGCGCTCCGACCTCGATCTGACTGCCTCGGACGGCGTCAAGCGTGGCCGAGAGACTAATGAATGGCGGCAGGATAGCGATATCGTCGCGTTCGTGCCCCGAGATCAGCGATGTGAATTCGCGAACGAAGGCCACAGCCTCGTCGGGCTTTTTGTGCATCTTCCAATTGGCTGCAATGAGCTTTTTCCGCATGCGAGTCAGCTCATGGCAGCCTTGTGCCCGCTGCGCTGTCGAAGTAAGACAACGACGGACCTCGGCGCCACTCTGTAGGTCGCATTTTGCAGAGGCACACCTTTGTCCGAGAAATCATCGGGACTGGCCAGACTTGTATCGACGATTCGTTTCCACTCCTGTGCTCTTCCTTCCTGGACGTTGAATTCCAACTCTTCCCAGAACGCATTAATCACCACGTAGATGTCGTCATCGTTTTGAGAAGCGCCGTGCAGGCAGAACGCCAAACTTCGCGAGTCATGCGACAAGTCTGCCATTGGACCGGTTCCGTACCAGACAACATCCTCCCGCCAGAACCTGCTGCGGCTCAGTGACGGATGACTTTTGCGGAACGCAATCATGCTCTTGAAGAAACGGAAGATGTCCTGATTTGTCCGAAGCTGGCTCCAATCGAGCCATCCCGTTTCGTTATCCTGGTTATACGGATTGTTGTTGCCGAACTGCGTGTTGAGGAACTCATCCCCGGCTCGGAACATAGGAGTCCCGTTCGACAGCATGAGTAAGCAGCAGAAATTCTTTACCTGCTTGCGGCGCAGTGCCAGCACTTCAGGCGGCGCAGCTTCGTCGCCTTCGTGACCGCAGTTCCAACTGTAGTTGTCGTTCATGCCGTCCTGGTTGTTGTTGCCATTCGCCCAATTGCGCTTTTGGTTGTACGAGACGAGATCGTAGAGGGTAAAGCCGTCGTGAGAAGTCACGTAGTTTACGCTCTGGTAGGCGTGATATGCGTCGGCGCGGTTGTCGGGGAAAAGATCGTCGCTTCCATAAATGCGCCGCATCAGATCCGGAACCATTCCGGGATCACCTTTGACGAAACGGCGGACATCGTCCCGAAACCGAGCGTTCCACTGCAGCCAGGTTATGCCCGGAAATCCGCGGCCAAGTTGATAAGCCCCTGTATCCCAGGGCTCCGCGATCAACCGTAGCTGGCCCAACTCCGGGTCGCCGGCAATCTCAGCGAAGATCGGAGCGTGTCCCCAATTGAGGGATCCGTCCGCATTGCGGCTGAACACCGATGCCAGATCAAATCGGAAACCGTCAATATGCATCTCTTGCTTCCAATAACGCAAGCTGTCCATGACCATCTTGCGCACGTGTCCTCTGCCAAAATTCAACGTATTTCCCGTACCGGAATAATTCGCGTACGGATTTGTCGGGTCAGACGACATCATGTAATAGCTGGCACTATCGATACCTTTATAGCTGTAGATCGGGCCTCGGTGATCTCCTTCGCAGGTGTGGTTGTAGACGACGTCAAGCACAACTCCGATGCCCGCCTCGTGAAACGCCTCCACCATTTTCTCGAATTCAAGATGCTGCTGATCGTCATCGCGAGTACTGGCGTATTGAGCGTGCGGTGAGAAGAAGTTCAGAGGCATGTAGCCCCAGTAGTCGCCCTCTTGTGGATCACGCTGAAACACCGGCATCAACTCGACAACGGTGATGCCGAGTTCTTTCAGATAGGGGATCTTTTCTATCAGCCCTGCGTACGTGCCGGCGCGCGATTGAGCTACGCCAGAGTTGGGATTCTTCGTGAAGCCCTTCACGTGAAGTTCGTAAATGACTGCGTCGGACTCGTGGTGCTGTAACCGATCTTTTGTCCAGTGAAAGTCGAGACGAGAAGGCGTGAGCACACCGAGCGGTGCCCGCCCCGCATTTGATCCTTCCCGCATTGCCAATTCGCGATCAAAATCGAATGGAAAGAAAACAGCCCGAGCATAGGGATCGAGCAAGACCTTCTGCGGGTCAAAGCTGTGAACGTTGTCCACAGCCTCTCCCGAAACGGAATATCCGTAATAACGACACTCACGAATTTTCACGATAGGTATTCGACAATGCCAGATTCGTCCCGACTTATTCCTCAGGAAGTCGAAACGGTACGCCAGCAGCGGATTCACCAAATCTGTGGGAGCGTAGAGCAACAGTGTGACGCTCTCGGCATGCTCGGCGTGAACCGCGAAGTTGAACGCTTGCTCCTCTTCCATCCATGTGACACCAAGCGGCAGCGGACTGCCTTCGGCCTGTTCCCATGTCGGCCGCTGCGGACGCACGGAATCCGCCGGCTGAACGGTGCCCTCAGAATCGTCCACGTCGGTATTCAACCCTTGGATAGGATCGTTCACTTTGGCTCTTTGACTAGTGAATGATCAGTGCTGGCCCTGCTGGAGCTCTCCGGCAAGAGTTCCGATTCAACCCGCGGACCGGCAGTGGCCGCGCGATCCGCGAAAATCACGGCCTGAGATTGGGAGACCCTTCCCGCCGGTATTGACGGATCGCCCTCGCGCAGACGGACGAGCGGGCCAGCCTTTTCGCTGCCGGTGGCCAACCACAGAACCCGCCGGGCGCGATTGATGATTGGGTACGTCAAGGTCATTCGGAGCCTTCCCTGGTAGACGCCGGTCACAGCTACGTCCTTGTCGATCACGTTGAGTACCGGATCCCCGGGCACCAGCGAGGCAGTGTGTCCGTCCGGCCCAAGACCCAGATGAACAAGATCGAGCGTCGGCGGTGAGCCGGCGATCTCAGAGAGAAGCGAGGCGTACTCGCCGGCTGCGACACCAAGATTGGGCGATTCCACCGGCATAGCGTGAATCTGCTCCGGCGGAATCGGCGAATGATCGAGAAGACTCTCTCGCAGATGCGTGAGATTCCTATCTGCGTCTCCCAGTGGCGCGACTCGTTCGTCGACCTGTACTACGTGAATGCTCTGCCATAGGAGTTCTTCATTGGCCAGGGCACGCAGCATGATCCACGGAGTACGACCGCCGCTGACGGCCAGCACGAAGCGACCGCGTGCTGCGACAGCGGACCGGGCTTCGGCAGCGATAGCCTTCGCGGCGGCTTGGGCAGTGGCTTGTTCGTCGGCGAACACTTCAATCTTCATCGCGGCTGTCCCTTCTGAAGTAGCTGACGGTTCAGGCAGCGTTGCCGACAAGAGCTAGCGCCTCGAGTCCGACACGCGGGTTTTGCCAGCCCCCGGCTGGTGTGACGCGTTCCACTTCATTTGGGCCCCAGCTCCCAGCTTCATATGGGTAAACTGGGGTCTCCAGCTTCAAGAGCGGATCGACAATTCGCCAGGCTTCTTCCACATAGTCTTCGCGCGCAAACAGCGTGGCGTCGCCGGCCATGGCGTCGCCCAGCACACGTTCGTAAGGATCCATTTCTTCCGTGGTCTTTGGGCTGCTTGCGAACATCTCCGCTGACTGGCCTATCAGCTTCTCGCCCGGAGCCAGCACTGTCATTCCCATCGCGATTCCTACTTCGGGACTGATTCGGAACCGGAGATAGTTCGAATGAACTACGTCTGCGGGGATGACGGTGGGCGGCTTCCGCAGCCTGCAGACAATTTCCGTAGAAGTAACCGGCAGAGACTTCCCTGCCCGGATGTAGAACGGAACTCCTTGCCAGCGCCAGGAGTTGATCTCCAGTCGAAGCGCAGCAAACGTCTCCACTTTCGAATCCGCCGCCACTCCTTTCTCGTCGAGGTAACCGCGGAACTGCCCGCGCACAACGTTCCTTTCTTCCAGCGCGGGAATTGCCTTCAGGACCTTGACCTTCTCGTCTCGAATCGATTCGCTGTCCAACCGCACGGGTGCTTCCATGGCGAGGTTGCAGAGAACCTGAAACAGATGATTCTGGATGACGTCGCGGATCGTGCCAGTCTGGTCGTAAAAAGCGCCGCGGCCTTGCACGCCAAAGTCTTCAGCCATCGTGATCTGTACGCTTTCAATGTAATTGCGATTCCAGAACGCCTCCATGAATGCGTTTGCGAAACGAAAAACGACCATGTCGTGCACCGGACGCTTACCCAGGTAGTGGTCAATCCGATAGATCGATGATTCGTCGAACTTGCGCAGAAGAACTCGGTTAAGGTGCTGTGCGGATTCCAGATCATGGCCGAAGGGCTTCTCGACGATAATCCGGGCACCCTGCATGCATTCGCAATCCGCTAGTCTTTCGAGCACCTCTTCGAACATCGCGGGCGGAATTGCGAGATAGTGCGCCGGTCGCTTCGTTCCTTTTAGCTCCTTGCCCAACGCTTGAAAAGTAGCAGGATCGTTGTAGTCGCCATCGATGTAACGAAGCAAGGAAGAAAGCTTTGCAAAAGCCGCCGGATCGGCTCCTCCTCCATGTTTCTCGAGACTGTCGAAAGCGCGCGCACGAAGTTGGTCAAGAGTCCAACCGGCCTTGGCAACGCCGATGACCGGTATATCAAGATGGCCCCGCTTCAGCATCGCCTGCAGCGCGGGAAAGATCTTCTTGTACGCAAGGTCGCCGGTTGCACCGAAGAACACGAACGCGTCAGAATGGGAATTAGTCATCGTCATCTCCTCAGGCCACCTTGGACTTGTCGTCAGACTTCTCTAGATGTCCGCCAAACTGATACCGCATTGCAGACAAGAGCTTATTGGCGAAGCCAGCCTCGCCTCGCGAAGTGAATCGCTCATACAGAGCGGTGGTTAGAACCGGTGCTGGTACGGCTTCGTCGATGGCGGCTTTGATCGTCCACCGACCTTCGCCGGAGTCGGATACTCGTCCCGCAAACTTCGAGAGGTCCTTGTCTTCCTGCAGAGCGGAGGCCGTCAGGTCGAGCAGCCACGAAGCGATTACGCTTCCACGACGCCACAGCTCCGCAATATCGCGCAGGTTCAAGTCGTATTGATATTCTTCGGGGTTGCGTAACGGCGTAGTCTCGGCGTCGATAGCGTCGCTCGCCCGCTTGCCGACGTTAGCCGAGCGCAGGATTCCCAATCCTTCGGCGTACGCAGCCATTACTCCGTACTCGATCCCGTTATGGACCATCTTGACGAAATGGCCGGCGCCGTTTTGACCGCAGTGCAGATAACCCTGCTCGGCTGTGCCATCATTGTTTGACCGGCCGGGTGTGCGAGAAATGTCGCCCATTCCAGGTGCGAGCGCGGAGAAGATTGGATCAAGCCGCTGGACCACATCTTTTTCGCCTCCGATCATCATGCAGTAGCCCCGTTCGAGTCCCCACACGCCTCCGCTGGTGCCCACATCGACGTAGTGAATCCGTTTTGGCGCAAGCTCTTTGGCGCGCCGTATGTCGTCCACGTAATACGAGTTGCCTCCGTCAATGAGGGAGTCACCGGGCTCGAGGTGAGGCAGTAGATCGGCGATAGTCTTGTCGACAACTGCGGCCGGAACCATTAACCAAACAGCTCGCGGCCGCTCGAGCTTCTTCACCAGATCTGCGAGCGATTCAGCGCCGACTGCCTTGTCTTTAACTAATTCGCCCACAACTTCAGGCGACCTGTCGAAGACCACGCAGCGGTGACCTTTGTTAATAAGTCGCCGCACCATGTTGGCGCCCATTCTTCCAAGACCGATCATTCCAAGTTCCATAATGAAACCTCCTTAGTGAAACAGTTATTAAGCTAGAACCGCGTTGCTGCTGGATAGGACACTTCTACAGAGCTGATCCATAGCGGCGGTCACGCCAGCTCTCTCGCCGAAAATCGATGATCCCGCGACAAACACATTGGCTCCTGCCGCAGCGGCCAAGGGTGCAGTGATTGCATCTACGCCACCGTCGACCTCCAACTCAGCCCGAACGTTCATGCGTTCGATCATCCGATGGACCTGTTCGATCTTCGGCAACGTGCTACGAAGGAAATGCTGATGACCGAAGCCAGGATTCACTGTCATGACGACGACTAGATCCACGTCCGGCAGAATCTCTTCCAGCACCACAGCGGGAGTTGCAGGATTGATGACCACTCCCGCGGGTTTGCCCAGTTCCTTGATCCGCGCGACGGTCCTATGCAGGTTGTTGTTACCTTCCCAGTGGACAAGAAAAGAATCGGATCCGGCCTGAACAAACTCTTCAAGAAACAAATCCGGATCCGAGATCATTAAGTGTGTCTCGAGAGGAAGACGAGTTACACGCCTCAGCGACTGCACAATTGGCGCTCCCATCGACAGATTTGGCACGAAGTGCCCGTCCATCACATCGATGTGAATCCTGTCGGCCCCAGCCTTCTCCGCCTCCGCTACCTGCTCACCCAAGCGAGCGAAGTCGGCGGCAAGAATTGACGGGGCTAGTTTCACAGTCTCTCTTTCCATCTTTGGTCTCTCTTCCTGATTCCTTAAGCGGGAACGGCCTTGTCACTGGTTTCGAAGATCTCCACGAACTCCTGATAGCGGCGGGCAATCTCGGCCACCGCTGCATCTCGCGTAATCTTCTTGCCGCGCCAGTCAACTAGCGGATCCCAGAAGCTGGTCCGGCCGACAGCAAAGCCAATGAAGCCCGGCACGCCGGATGCAGTCGTGAGCCATTCGCGGACTCTCCGATCGTCTTCGCCGCGTCCGAGGATGATGCAGCCGACGCGGTTTCGGCCTTCCCGACGCGCGGAGGCCACGATCCTCTCGCAATCTTGCCGCCGCTCGAGCCCTTCGATCTTCCAGACGTCCGGCTCGACACCGGCATCCTGCAGCTCCTCGATAGTCTCGGCCATCAGTCGCGGACGAAGCTCCAGATCGTAGGCCTTCTTATCTCCTTTGACGCGCTCCAGCTGAGCCTTCTCCGCTGGCACGAGTAGTTCGAACATGAAACGGCTGGGACTTTTGTCGCTATGGAGATATTCCGATAAGCACTTCAGTCGAGCCGCTTGCTTTTGATTAAGAGTGCGATCTCCCTCCGGGTTGTAGCGAACGAGAACCTTACAGAAGGTTGGACGAAACGCTTCAATGTGCTTGGCGAACTCTTCTCCGTATTCGAAGTCGAACTCATCCTGTCCACTCTTCTCCGCTGGACAGGAAGTTGAGTATCCTTCTGCTTTTGCATCGCGCAGAATTGCAGCGCCGAACTGTTCGTCGACCAGAATTCCCGCTTTACTTTTGGGAACGCCGGCGTTAACTGCGGCGGTGAAGGCGTCGTAGATCACCCGCTTCGCGGCAGCGATCTCGGCCGTTTGTTGGGGGCTCAAGGTCCCATCCCATCCAAACATCTTCTTCTGGAACGAGCCCCGATGATCGAAGGGCAGAACGTATAGCGGTTTATCAAAGCCGAGAGTTGTCATGCGGTCTCCTTGGATTTTCGGTAATAGCTGATCAAGTTGTTGGTTGAGCTGTCGTGGGCGAGCTTCGGTTCTTCCTTGCTCTCGAGTTCTGGGATTATGCGTTGCGCGAGAACTTTCCCCAGCTCGACACCCCACTGGTCGAAGGAATCGATGTTCCAAATTGCACCCTGGGTGAAGGTGGAGTGTTCGTATAAAGCAACGAGCTTGCCCAAAGTTTCTGGTGTCAGCCGATCCACAAGGATCGTGTTCGATGGACGATTGCCCTCGAACACACGGTGGGGCACAAGCCAGTCGGGAGTGCCTTCAGCCGCGACCTGCTCGGCGGTCTTGCCGAAAGCCAGCGCCTCAGCCTGCGCGCACACGTTGGCGATCAGCATGTCATGGTGCCGACCGAGCGGATTGAGCGGTTTGGAAAAAGCAATGAAGTCGCACGGGATGAGCCTGGTTCCTTGGTGAATCAGTTGGTAGAAAGAGTGTTGACCGTTAGTTCCCGGCTCGCCCCAGTAGATGGGGCCCGTGTCGCGAGCTACCCTGTTCCCGTCGACGGTGACGTGCTTGCCATTGCTCTCCATCGTCAATTGCTGGAGGTAGGCTGGGAAGCGTTTCAGATATTGCTCGTAAGGCAACACCGCTACGGTCTGCGCGCCAAAGAAGTCGTTGTACCAGACCCCTAGGAGACCCATGATGACGGGAAGGTTGCGTTCGAATGGCGCGGTCCGGAAGTGCTCGTCCATCTGGTGCAGACCAGTCAGCATCGCTCGGAAGTTATCCGGGCCGATAGCGACCATGGTCGAGAGCCCAATTGCCGACGACATGGAATAGCGACCGCCAACCCAGTCCCAGAACTCGAACATGTTGGCGGTATCGATACCGAACTTCGCAACTTCCCTTGTGTTCGTTGAAACCGCCACAAAATGCTTCGCGACTGACTTTTCGTCATTCCCCAATCCGGATAGCGACCAGGCGCGAGCCGTCTGGGCGTTCGTCATAGTCTCCAGAGTCGTGAACGTTTTCGAAGAGATGATAAAGAGCGTTTCCGATGGATCAAGATCGCGGACGGCCTCTGCAAAATCCGTGCCGTCGATGTTGGACACAAAACGGAACGTCATGGCTCGATCGCTGTAATGTTTTAGCGCCTCATACGCCATGACCGGGCCCAAATCGGAACCGCCGATGCCAACATTGATTACGTTACGAATGCGCTTGCCGGTATGTCCCTTCCATTCGCCGCTGCGCAGCCTGTTTGCGAAATCCGCCATGCGATCGAGCACAGCGTGCACCTTGGGCACAACGTTCTCACCATCGACGACGATGGAAGCGTTGCGCGGAGCGCGGAGCGCAGTGTGCAAGACTGCTCTCTTCTCAGTGACGTTGATTTTCTCGCCACGAAACATCGCGTCGATTCGTTCCCGCAATCCACATTCTTCGGCGAGTTGGATCAGCAGCTTGAGCGTTTGATCCGTTACGCGATTCTTTGAGTAGTCCAGATAGAGGCCGACAGCCTCGGCTGTCAAACGTGTGCCGCGCTTGGGATCATCCGCGAAGAGTTCTCTCAGGTGTAGTTTCGAAACCTTCTCGTAGTGTGATTCGAGCGCTTTCCACGCCGACTGTTTGATCGATCGTTTTTTTGCCAGCGGTTGAGGATTTGCTGCCACTCTAATGCTCCTTTTCGTTCCTATTCAGGCTGCCTTGCGTGCCGGTGATTTTGACGAGGTTAAAAGTGCTGCTCATGCGCCATTTCTGATGCTCTTCAGGCTCTCGAGCCCAAATGTGGCAGCTCCGAGGAGTGCCGCACGTATAGTGATGACGTGAATGGGAATTTGTTCCATTAGATTTTTGAAGCGGCCCTTTCTGCTGAAGGCTTGCATAAACCGCGGATGCTTTAGCGCGTCCGACAAGTGCACCGCTATGCCCCCAGCCAGGTAGACACCACCTGTGGCAAGAACTTTCAGGGCGAGATTGCCGGCTTCGCTTGCCAGAATCGAAACCAGCATTTCAACCGTGGCCCGACACAACTCGCTTGACAGTTGCGGGTCAAGGGCAGCGCCCAGGATTGCTTTCGTGTGATCTTTTGCCGAGGCAATCAGTTGAGCGACTTCAGGCTGTTCCGGTATCTTCTCCTCGTCGCGCAGAAATTCATAAATGTTGGGAACGCCGATTCCAGAACAGACGCGTTCAACACCTACATGACCGAAACGCGGAAGCAAGTACGCCAGCAGACGCATTTGCCGCCGGTCTGTCGGCGCAAAATCTGAGTGACCACCCTCAGATACATGGGCAACGTACCGCGAGCTATCCCAAGTCAGGAACGATTCACCCAAACCCGTCCCTGGCGCGATGATCGCGATAGGACCATTCGAAACCGGCTCTCCTTTATTTATTGTGAGCAAGTCCTGTACACGTAAAGTCGGGACCGAGAGCGCGACCGCCTCCAGATCGTTCAACAGGTGGACGGATTTCAGATTCAGGTCCTTGGCCAGCGTGCTTTCATCCATCGTCCACGGCAAGTTGGTGATTTTGACCTGGCCGTTGATCACAGGACCGGCGACGTCAAAGGAGGCTACGTCAACCGGCATCTTCACGCGATCGAGAAACTCCATGACGAGGGCCTGCAGGCTGGGATAGTCGGCGCTGCGAACTTCTGTCTCAGCCAAAGGTGTGTGCGGCCCCGATTCGCTCGAGTAGATTGCCAGGTCTGTTTTTGTACCGCCGATATCGCCCGCAATTAACATTCTTTACTCCGCAGACATTTCTAAGCTGTTGTGTAGCGCTCGCTGTTCGGCTTCGATCCGCTCAGCCCGTAGAACAAGATGTACAAATAGCAAATCACCGGCAGAACAAAAGCGTGGTGAAGCCCAATTTGGTCAGCAATTACGCCCTGGATCACGGGCAGGATGGCACCGCCCACTATGGCCATATTCAGCAGGCCGGACCCGTTTCCCGTGAGAGGCCCAAGTTCTGCCACTCCCAGACTGAAAATCGTAGGGAACATGATGGAGTTGAAAAGCCCCACGGTGAGAATTGTCCACATCGCGGTGTGCCCGCCCAACAGCATCGAGATGGTTACCAGCGCCGCGGCAAAGATCGCGCACACAGCAAGCAGACGCCCGGGCTTGATCCGCCGCAGAAGTCCCGCGCCGAGAAACCGTCCGATCATGGCGCCGCCCCAGTAAAACGAAACAAAACCTGCTGCCGTCCTGGTGGAAAGACCCGCAATCTCGGGCAGACCGAAATAATTCACCAAAAAACTTCCGATGGACACTTCGGCGCCCACATAGGCGAAAATCCCGAGGGCGCCAAAGAGGAGATTTGGATGCTTCCAGATCGAATCGTTAATCTTCTCTCCAGAACGCGACGTGGCGGTTTCAATTCGGGGTAGCCTGGAGGCGCCAATCAAGACCGCCAGCAAGATTAGTGCGATGCCGATCACTGTGTATGGAATCTTGACCGACCCTGCTTGTTGCACACGGTAGGCTTGTAGTGCTTGCGGAGCAAGCTGTCGCAACTGTTCAATCGCTAGTGGCGCGGCACTCAGGATGAGCAATCCCCCGATTTTCGGAGCGATCGTGGTCCCCAGCGAGTTGAACGCCTGCGTCAGATCCAGGCGGCTAGATGCCGTTTCAGGCTTGCCTAGCAAATCCACATAAGGATTAGCCGCCACCTGAAGACCAGTGATCCCCGCGGCGAGGATCAGGAGTGCCGTCAAAAACAGGGGGAAGGAAGCAGCGGATGCGGCAGGCAGGAATAGAAACGCGCCACAAGCCATGGTTAAAAGCCCCACTACCATGGTCCTTTGATATCCGATCCTATTCACGAACCTCGACCACGGCACGGAAAATAAAAAGTAGGCAGAGAAAAATGCAAACTGAACCAACATGACTCGCGCGTAGCTGAGGTCGAAGATTGACTTCAGATGCGGCACCAAAATGTCGTTCAGGCTCGTCAGGAAACCCCACATGAAAAACAAGGTGGTGACGATCGCGAGTGGACGAGTGTAGCTTCCCGCATCCGGCGTCGAAGCGTTCTGCGCTGTCGCTGAGCTGACCGTTATTTCTCGGCTTGCCATGGTCTTACCTTTCGTCCTACCACCACGTTTCCGCTTGCACTCCGTATGTAAGTCCGTCTGTTCGGTTTTGGAACGGAGTGCCGCCTACAAAGCCACGAAGCCCGTCAGACCAGTTCGCATAGGTCAGGAAGGCGCGAAGAACCGGCCGGCTGAAGAACTTTCTTCCCGCTCCAATTTGTGGAGCTATCGTGAACTTACGCAGCCATCCGTCGTACTGACCGCGAAGACGCGTATGGTCGACGCCTCCTTCAAAGGCTAGGGAGAGATATTTGGTGAAAAAGACCTCTGGTCGCGCGCCGAATGACACCCACTGATTCCAGTCGTGCTGCGGATTCCCATCTTTGGTCCGCTGGTACACGAAGATTGGCATGATGGCGAATCTATCGTTTGGTTGAAAGAGGACCTGTTCTGTCGCGAGAAGCCTTGCCGAATTACGGCGAAATGCCGTGGGATCGTCCAGCGACGCACTGAAGTTGCTGGCCGCGCCCGTTCCATATTGAAAACTAAAGGTATGATAGCCTCCGTGCCATTCCAGGCGCTGGTGGCGCAGACCAACTCCGTACCCATCCGTTGTGGGAATCTTTATGCCCGCTGATGTCGCGCCGCCTTTCGACGTCGCGAAATTGAACCACGCTCCCCAAAGACCACCGGGGCCTTTCACGTCGTACAAGCGCAGATCAATGTTGTTCTTTGCGAGATAGCCGTTCTCCGTTACGATGTCAGGCCGCGCGCCCGATATGTAGGCGACAGCCATCTTGCCGACACCGACATTGAAGTCCTCGACGCCGGCACCGTACCCGCTCATGTCCAGCGGATAGAAATCGTCGATCTCGATATGCTGGCGCCGATAGTACCTTTCGCCGGCCCAGAACTTGGCGTTCGGTTGTCTCTCGAAGATGTTTCCCGCCTGAACGAAGGCCTCCCGAAAGCGGAATTGATCGTTTCCAAGTCCGCCAGAAAAATTCGCGTAGTTCGCCGAGTTGGTGGTGTTAGCCTCGATCATCACCTCGGTCTTCATCCAGGCTTTGTCGGAATCGCGCTCCGGGTTCAGCCAGTTGTTGACAAAGATGAGTTCCGCGTACGTTTCCGCCTCATTCCCCAAACGGTACTTGGCGTCCGCTCCCGGAGCCTGAAACGCGACTTGCTCTCCGCCTCGACTGTTTACTCCGTAGCCGGAACGGAAGTATCCATGAAATTCGAACACGCCCAACTGCTGGCGCAAGCCCTGGATTTCGGTTTGCGCCTCCTGCAGGAGGTCATATGTCGGACGCGAGGGCAACTGTCCCTGGTACTTGGCTCCAACCTGATCCGATGCTCCGAACAAGACCTTCTTGACTGCCTGCTCGGCGGCGAGTTCTGAGACTGATACCGTTGTCTCCTTCTCCTTCGCCGTCGCGGCTTTCTGTTCTTCGATCTGTTGCTCCAGCGTGGCGATGCGCTGCTGAAGATCGCGAGTGGTCGCTTCGTATTGCTGTTTCAACTCTTGTAGTTGCTGCTGGAGCGGATCCGACTGTTGGGCGCGAGCGGACGGGACGAGAGCAAGCATCGCAGTGCACCAAAGTGTCCCAATTACTGGCCGCTTACGATGAATGCGTGCTCCGCTGATCATGGACTTGATTCGTGCTTTCGCCGCGTTCTTTTGTCCCCGCGGAACCGACAAAGTTCGGCGGAGGTGAAGCATGTTTATTTCAAGCATTCGCGATTCCATCTCGTGGAGCCGGCAGCAAATGCGTTCTGGGCTTAAGGTGCAAGGACTTACAGGCAGGTCGTCGAAGGGAGAGGTAGTTGGGCCTTCAACGGACACGAAGAGGTGCCAAGCGTTTGGCACGTGACAGACACGACGCTGATTCCGGATCACTGGCAGGTCAAGTTGGGAGATTGCTATTCCGCTCGGTATCCCGAGCTAACGGGGAAAACGCGTGGAACAAAGGCTTAGTGGAGTTCCGACTCGTGAAAGGGCCTCGACTTCCAGTCGTGCCTTCAAGTGCCCCCTTACGCTCAGGCTTTAGCCGCTGTGCTTTTGACTGGTGAAGCAACAAATATCCAGAGGCTAAAGCCGGACTTGAGTGCGTTCATCGGCACGACTGAAAGTCGGATGCCCTTTCACAAACCACGCTCAGGTTAACTCTTATCACTTTTCGGGTTAGCCTAGTGCTGCGCCCTCTTCACCCTCGTGGATGGCGCCGCTTTACATACAATTGCGCCACTGAGCGAGCCAGAGCCGCGTTGACGGAGGCTACTTCCTGGGAAGACAGTTTTTCGCGAAGCCGCGCTGCGGCGCGCTGGCGCGCTTCTTCTGCCTTCGCTTCGTCGATGTTGTCGGCAGCAACCGCCATATCTGTCACGATGGCTACGCGGTCACCCGTGACTTCAACGAGTCCCTCGCCAACTGCGAGAAATTCATCGCGGCCGCCCTTGTGCACGATCATTTCTCCCGGAACTAATTGCGTCATTAGCCGGACGTGCTGAGGGTAAACACCCATCTGCCCGTCAACCCCTGGCAACGTAACCAACTCAACGTCTTCGGAGTACACGGTGGCAGTCGGCGTGACAATTTCAAGTTTTAGAGTGTTTGGCATGTTTCACATATGTTGGAGCTCTCGACCCCAAACCATTCAGCCTTGTTTTATTTCTTCAATCGCACCCTTCATGTAGAAGTTCGCTTCCGGCACGTCGTCGTGCTTGCCGTCAAGGATCTCCTTAAAGCCGCGAACGGTTTCAGCTACAGGTACCTGTCTTCCTTCACGACCGCTGAAGACTTGCGCTACGCTGAACGGTTGACTCAGAAAACGCTGAATCTTGCGCGCACGGAATACGGTTAGCTTGTCCTCAGGTGCCAGCTCATCCATTCCGAGAATCGCGATGATGTCCTGCAGGTCTTTGTAGCGCTGAAGCACCTTCTGTACTCCACGCGCCACCTCATAGTGCTCTTGGCCTACGATTTCTGGTGCGAGAGCGCGAGAGGTCGAGGCCAGCGGATCCACTGCCGGATAGATTCCCAATTCGGCAATCGCGCGGTCGAGGACGATGGTCGCATCCAGGTGAGCGAAGGTTGTGGCCGGCGCTGGGTCGGTAAGATCGTCCGCAGGAACGTACACGGCCTGAAACGACGTGATCGAGCCTTTCTTGGTTGAGGTAATCCGCTCTTGTAACGCCCCCATCTCAGCGGCGAGAGTTGGCTGGTAACCGACGGCGCTGGCCGTGCGACCTAGCAGTGCCGACACCTCAGATCCGGCTTGGGAAAAGCGGAAGATGTTGTCAATGAAGAGCAACACATCCTGGTTCTTCTCATCGCGAAAGTACTCGGTCATAGCAAGGGCGGAAAGCGCTACGCGCAGACGCGCACCCGGCGGTTCGTTCATCTGACCGTATACCAGCGTGATTTTGGACTCGCCCAGGTTGTCCTGTTTGATAACTCCGGAGTCGGACATGTCGTGGTAAAGATCGTTTCCTTCCCGAGTGCGTTCGCCAACGCCAGCGAACACTGAAACGCCTCCATGGAGCTTCGCGATGTTGTGTATCAACTCCATGATCACGACCGTCTTGCCCACTCCTGCGCCACCGAAGGCGCCGACTTTGCCGCCCTTCAGGAAAGGACAGATCAAATCGAGAACTTTGATTCCGGTCGCCAGCACTTGCGGAGAAGTTGATTGGTCCACAAGCGGTGGCGGTGTGCGGTGAATGGGATAGTATTTCTCCGCCTTAACAGGTCCGCGTTCGTCGACCGGGTTGCCGGTGACATCGAATATCCGACCCATGACACCTTCACCGACGGGCATGGAAATCGGGCCACCGCTATCTGTGACGTCGAAGCCGCGTTTGAGTCCCTCGGTGCCGGCCATGGAAATTGCCCGGACCAATTTATCGCCGAGGTGTTGCTGCACTTCGAGCGTCAGTTTAGCGGGCTGGTTCTGCAATTTGTATTCAACGGTCAACGCGTGATAGATCCCAGGCAATGCTGCGGGGAACTCAACATCCACTACCGGACCTGCAACTTTTACGATCTTGCCTATGTTCATATTGATACCGATCTGCGACGGGCAGTGAGTTCGCTCACTCAGCCTGACCGCCGGCGATTTCCAGTAACTCCTTCGTGATATTGCCCTGCCGTTGCTTGTTGTATTCAAGCGACAAGTCTCTAATCAGGTGGTCGGCGCTGTCGGTGGCATTCTTCATTGATACCATGCGCGCGCTTTGCTCACTGGCTTTCGCATTCAGCAAGACCTGATAGATGTAAAAGTTCAGATAGTGCGAGAGCATATAACCGAGAACCGCTTCTGGATTAGGCTCGAACAGCGACTCGTTATTGTCCTCTGCTAATTCCTTTTCCGATTCCATACCGGGAAACTGCAGCGTCTTGATTTCGCCCACTGGCAGAAAGTCGATTGTGATCGGATGTTGAGTAAGTGTGTTGACGAATCGCGTAGCCACGATCTCGACCCGGTCTACTTCCCTTTTTAGGAATAGATCGCGGGCGAAGGCCGCAATCGCGGAGGCTTCGGAGAACTGGGGCGTGTCAGCGTATTCGAACTCCGCGGCAAGCCGTCGGCCGCTGTGGGCAACGAATTGCGCAGCTTTGCGTCCTGCCGTGATGAAGACTGTTGATTGGGGATCGGACTGGGAGGCCACGCGGAACAAGTTTGTGTTGAGCGCCCCGCACAAGCCCTTATCAGCGCCGATGAGGATAACGGCTTTTTTGCGGACGTCACGCACCTCAAGCAGGGGATGCGTGAACTCGCCCATACGCGTCGTCGCTTCGCGCTGAATGCGGTACAACAGGTACGCAAATGGACGGCCAGCCAACGCAGCCTGCTGGGCTTTGCGCATTTTCGATCCCGCCACCATCTGCATTGCCTTGGTAATCTGCGCAGTGCTGCCGATGGACCGGATGCGTCGGCGTAAATCGCGGATACTATGCATGATTAGACGTGGCGCTCATTTCCATGTCTGCTTAAACTCGTCGGCCGCAGCCTTCAATTCCGCCGCTAAGGCGTCGCTGAGTGCCTTCTCGTTTTCGATTTTTCGCAGTAGCTCGGTCTTGCGCATGCTTAGATATTCAGTCAGCCTATTTTGGAACTCCTTGACCCGCTCCACTGGCACATCATTCACATACCCGTTTTGGACGGTCCAAATGACAGCCACCTGAAGCGCAACGGGAATCGGGCTGTACTGCGGCTGCTTGAAGATCTCGATAATGCGCTTGCCGCCGTCGATCTTCGCCTGCGTTTTCGCGTCCAGTTCCGAGCCGAACTGCGCGAACGCTGCGAGTTCGCGAAATTGGGCGAGATCACCTTTGAGCTGTCCGGCAACTTGCTTCACGGCTTTGAGCTGCGCCGCGGAACCAACGCGGGAGACTGAGAGGCCTACCGAAATGGCGGGACGGACGCCCTGGTAGAACAAATCCGTTTCGAGATAGATCTGGCCGTCCGTAATCGAGATGACGTTGGTAGGGATATAAGCGGATACGTCGCCAGCCTGCGTTTCAATAATCGGCAAAGCCGTTAGCGATCCGTTGCCATATTTCTCTCCAACACGCGCCGCGCGCTCAAGCAGCCGGCTATGGAGATAGAACACGTCGCCGGGATACGCCTCGCGGCCCGACGGCCGCTTCAACACCAGCGACACCTGCCTGTAAGCCACGGCGTGCTTGGAGAGATCGTCAAACACGATCAAAGCATCCATGCCGTTGTCCATGAACCACTCGCCCATCGCCGCTCCGGCGAATGGAGCCAAATACTGGTTCGTCGCCGAATCGGAGGCAGGAGATGCCACGATGATTGTGTACGGCATCGCCCCGGCTTCCTCGAGCACGGAGATAATGCGGGCAATACTGGATTGTTTCTGACCAATCGCTACGTAGATGCAATACAGAGGGCGATGCGACTTGTCGCCGGCACCTTCAGCGGCCTTGTTGAGACGCGCCTGGTTGATGATGGTGTCGACACAGATGGTCGTCTTGCCGGTCGACCGGTCGCCGATGATCAACTCACGCTGACCGCGGCCAATCGGAATCATCGAGTCGATCGCCATGATCCCCGTTTGTACCGGCTGGCTGACGGGACGGCGACGGATGATGCCTGGAGCCATTTTTTCGACTGGATAAGCGACATCGCTCTTGACCGGACCCTTGCCATCCACTGGCTCGCCCAGCATGTTCACGACTCGGCCCAACAGGCCCTTGCCCACAGGCACCTGTAGCAGCTTGCCTGTTGTGCGTACCTCGTCCCCTTCTTCGAGCCGCGTGTAGTCTCCTAGAATCGCCACTCCGACTTCGGTTTCGCCGAGATCCAGCGCCAGGCCAGTGATGCCGTTGCCGAGGTCGAGCATCTCGTTGAGCATCGCGTCGGTGAGACCTTCAACTTTGGCGATACCATCGCCGACCTCGCGTATGATGCCGACGTTCTCCTTGCCGGCAGTAGCCTTAGCTCCGTTGATTTGAGCTTCAATTTCCAGTAACAGGTCAGCCATAATTTCCTTCGCCTCGATGCGATTAATCGTCAGACCTTCGAGACTTTGAATTCCTTTCAAAAACTCTTCTGCAGCGAGGCCAATTCAGCTCGCACGCTACCGTCATAGACATCACTACCTACCCGGATCCGCATTCCTCCGATCAGCGATGGGTTCAGTGCAAACGATGTGCTCAACCCCGGTCCATACAGGCGATCGAGATTCGACAACACGTTTGCGCGCAACTCATCAGGCAATGAAGTAACGCTCTCTACTTCGGCGGTGTGCCGGGCACGTTCCAGCTTCACTAAGTGCTGGAAGCGGGAAAGCAGGGTGAGGCTTCCTCGCCGCTTGGCGTCGAGAACTTTTTGCACTGCCTCGCGAACCCGAGCCTCATCCAGCGATCCTCCAACCAGGCACACGCGAAACAGCTGCTTGGCTTCACGCTCGAGTTGTTTCGTAGATTTCATTCCTGGTTCAACCTAATTTGTGCGCTATGCCGTCAATTGCGCGGCTGTTTCCTCGGCCAAACGTTGCTGATCTTCCGGAGTCAGAACTTTGCCGGTGACAATGGCCGTCGTCTTTACAACCAGTCGACCGAACTCAGACTTGAGTTCCGAGAGCATGCGCGTCCTATCTTGTTCCGAGGCTTCGTGCGCCCGCGCCATAATCTGTTCGGCCCCAGCGATGGCTTTTTGGGTTTCCTGTTCCTGCACGCGGGCAGCGGCAGCGCGACCTTCTTCGATCAGTTTGCTGGCTTCGGCGTTTGCCCGGTCCAGCACTTCTCTGCGCTGCGCCTCAGTGCGGGCCAACTCGGCCTTGATCTGCTCGGCGTTCGCCTGCCCTTGCGCGATCTGCTGCCGCCGTTCCTGCAGCATTTTGAGAACGGGTTTGTAGGCGAATCGCTGCAGAAGAATACAAACGATAGAGAAGCTGATCATCTGAGCGATCAGGTGAGACCAGTCCACACCGAAGGTCCTCGCTATCTGCTCGACCTGCCCGCTACCGCCTGCTGTCACCAGCAGTGCCAATGCATGCATAAATCACACTCTCGTCTCGGCAGCGTCAGCGCTCGTGTGCTGCGCGCCGATTTTTTTCTTACTTCACAAGGAACAGCGCGTAGAAGACGATTGCTTCTGCGAAGGCAATAGACAGAATCGACTGCACCAGAATCTTCGTAGCAGCTACAGGATTGCGTCCGACTGCATCTGAAGCTTTCGCTCCGATTAGACCTACACCGAGCGCAGCGCCTAACGCCGCCAGACCAACGTGAATACTTCCGTTCATATGAGTTTTCCCTTCTTCCTTTTCTTCCGACGGCTCCCGCGATTGAACACGGCCAAGCCGCCGATTATTAATTCGTCAGGCCGGTGAAGTGGCTGGCTCCTCCGCCTCACGCTGGCAGATAAGCAGCGTGAAGACAGCGGTCAGCAACATGAACACCAGGGCCTGAACCAGACCAACCATCAACTCCATAAAATAGAATGGAACCGGCAACAGCCATCCCAGATTAGGAATCAGCGTGCTCATCGCGTCCAGCATGTTTTCTCCCGCGAACACGTTTCCGTAGAGACGAAAACTAAGCGAGATAGGCCGGAATAAAATCGAAATAATTTCCAAGCAGCCCGCGGCAAAGAACACGACCACCATGACCACTTTCATGAACCCGTCAGTCTCGCCTTTGGGCGCAAACAGCTCTTTGAGAAATCCGATCAAACCGTCTTCCCGCAGTGCCCAGACAATCCAGCAGGCAAAAAAGACCAGGGCCATAGCAAGTGTCAGGTTCACATCCGCGTTCGCGCCGCGGAACAGCGGCTCGTCGATCCTGAAACCATGCGCCCCCTGATGTCCCCAACCGATAGTTCCCACACCGGGAATCAGCCCCAGCCAATTCGCGGAGAGGATGAAAATGAAAATGCTCGCGAAGAACCAGAACGTTCGCTTCACCAGATGTGGCCCGATGATGCCTTCGAGAAATGTGTACAGTCCCTCCACCAGCCATTCCCAGAAATTCTGGATTCCGTCGGGAACTGACTTCATGTGCCGCGTAGCCACTTGAGCAAAGACGATGAGGCCCACGGCAACAATCCAGCTCACGACCATGGAATTCGTGATTGGGAAACCAAACGGCCTGGCGATCTCTACGGCTTTTTGCGAAGGGCCGTGTTCCTCTGGTTCAGCGGTCACAGCAGCTGGTGCGGCAAGTACGGCGTTCGCCTGTGTCGCCGGCTCATTCCTCAACTCCGTGTTCACAGCGAAGGCCCACACGGCGCCAAGGCAGAGGAACACAGCGGTAAGGAGCAGCGATATCAGCTTAGTTTTCACGCTGGGCAAGACCTCGGCACCTCTGCTCCACCTTTCATAGGCCAACTTCTTCCCTGGTTTAAGCATTCGTGATTCCAATCCAGCATCTGCCGCTGCTATTGCCGTATTGCACTTTGGAGCTAGGCAGTTACAGTGCCCTCCGTCATCGAGGGCTTGCGTGAGAGTGTTTGTCGTAAGAGCCGTAGACGAACAGAATTTGGCAAGTGACAGGTGAATCAGGAAATCCTGATGAGGAATTAGACATTTTGCTTAGGCACTCCAGACACTGTCATCCCTCAGTCCGCAGCGAGACAGGGCTTATGTCGTCAATAATTTCACTGCGGACTGGGGGATCTGCTGTCTCTCGGTGAACACAAAAAACAGATCCCCCGCACAAAGAATGCGCGAGGGATGACAGTTTCACAATGTCGTTGGGGTTCTTGTCGTGGATCAATCGTCAAACTAACCCAGTACTCATTCTCTGCACGAGTGGAGCGAGCGCCTTACTTCGACTTCAAAAGGATCTCTTTCGCTTCGGCGATTTCCTTGAGTTTTTCCTTGTCAACGCTGGGGTACGCCAGATCAAGAGAGGCCAGAGTGTCGATGATGGCCGAAGCAACAATCACGCGACTGAACCACTTGTTGTCCGCAGGCACGACATACCAAGGGCTATCCTTGGTGGCGGTGTTGCGAATCATGTCCTCGTAAGCGTTCTGGTACTGATCCCAGAAGCCGCGTTCTGCCATGTCCGAGGGGGAAAACTTCCAATTCTTTTCGGGAGTATCCGCGCGTTCGAGGAAGCGGCGCTTCTGTTCGTTCTTCGAAAGATGGAGAAAGAATTTCACGACCGCGATGCCGTTGCGGTGGAGGTAGCGTTCGAAACTGCGGATATCCTGGAAGCGCTCCTCCCAAATGCGCTTCGTAATGAGCGACGGTGGAATTCTCTCCTTTGCGAGAAATTCAGGATGCACACGGACGACGAGCGTCTCCTCGTAGTAGCTGCGGTTGAAGATGCCGATGTGCCCGCGATTGGGGAGGCATTTCACGCAGCGCCAGAGATAATCGTGATCGAGGTCCTCGGCGGATGGAGCCTTGAAGGAGAAGACCTGGCAACCCTGCGGGTTCACGCCGGACATAACGTGCTTGATGGCACCATCCTTGCCGGCGGCGTCCATGGCTTGAAAGATAAGGAGCAAGCCCCATTTGTCCTGCGCGTAGAGCATGTCCTGCAATTCCGCAAGCACGCCAATACCGACTTCCATCGCTTCTTTGACCCGCGGTCTATCCGCGGACTTGAGTCTTAAGGTTTCGCCCGGATCAAAATCCTTTAACGTAAACTTCTCTCCGTCGGTGATACGGAATGGCTTCGCAAACTTGTGGGCTTCGTTGATAACTTTCTTTGTTTTCATAGGCAGTTGATTCCACGACTGGAATCGTAATTGTCCTTTTCGTCCGAGTGTTTCTTAGTGCTGCCCAGTCTCCGCGCTCAACTCATTCCCATTGTAGGATGATGGGGAGCGATGGACGCTCTCGCCGAGCTTTGCTGATTGGTGCAGTATACGTCCGCAAAACAGCGCGACGGAATTGATGCGAGCACGATCCTGGATAACTTTCGTGCATCCCTGGAACAACACGACGATCGCGAGACTGAGCGCCACCAGCGGCGCGCGTCGGCTTACTGCCGTCGCCAAAGCTGAGTAGGTCAACCCATCCTCGTCCGTTATTTCGGTTGACCGAAGTTGATCGTATTGAGGCACGTCGTCCACAAGAGTCTTCCCGCGCTCCCAACTTTGAAGACGAGCGCAATATCCCGAGCTTGCCAGTAGCACGTATCTCGCCAGCGAGGTGAACTCGTCGAAAAGCTGCTCATCTCCTCGCTTTTCAACAAAAACAAACGGCGAGCCATGAGTGCTGTGGCTCACAGGGCCCCGGGCGTAGTGACGAGGCTTTGGCGTCTGACGAAGGGCCAAGTTCGTTACGAAAGGTTGCAAAAGATTCCGTGGGAATTCCGAAAGAACAGCGACAATTACAGGACTTTTTCGCGATGACGTCGGAAAGCGCTGAATCTTGCCCAAAATTTGCAAAATTCGTTCCCAGGCAGGGATTTAACAGGGATCTCTGTCGATTTCCGCCGAACCTCTACATTCTTCTCGTTTTAGCGCTCTTTCTCGGCGATATCCGAAAGAAGATCAGGGATCCTGCAGGGATTTTTTCGTCCCATAATGGAACTTCTGTCTGAGCCGCGTGGCTCATGCTACGATGAACCCCACAACCCCATGACGTTCCCCGCTCCTGTCCCGGAAAGACGCTCAGAACCGATTGAGGGCTGCACTGGTTGCTCAATACGAACGACTTAAAGGAATTGAAAAAGCAGCACCGTCCTGGAACGGAAGATATCAGTTCAAAAAGACACGCCCGTAAGCAACAATTCATCCAACTCGTTTTGCGGTATCCGAAGGTGGCTTAAGCTTAGGCGCATAGAACCTGGTAAGCCAATTCGTTCTCCGAGCGACGGAGTTCGATTCGAAAGCAATGTCTGCCGGAATACAAAGTTCGATTTCTGTACCATGGGCCGGCCGGCTCCAGACCCTGAGACGAGCGCCGATTCTCTCCGCGCGCTCCCGGATGCCTGGAAGTCCCCAATGTCCATCCCGACCCGCACGTAACACGTGATCGTCGATTCCGCAGCCGTCGTCGCGCACGAGCACCCGTAAGTTCCTGAGTCCATATTCGAGCTCTAGCTGGATGTTATTCGCCCGGGCATGGCGAAATGCGTTTACCAGGGCTTCTCGCCCCATGCGATAGACATCATCGCGAATGAACGGGCGCAGGAGACGCGGCTGGCCTTCCACGATCACGCGAAAGTTTACCGCTCCCCTGGATCCCAATTCTTCTGGGACGCGGGAGAATGCCTCATCCAGTTCGCCTGGAGTGTTACCGGGCGAGCGAAGACCGCGAAGTGCATTTCGGCCTTCCTCGATCACATCCTGCATCAGCTCGAGAACACGACGGACCAGTGGTTTCGCGGGCGAAGTCTCAGGCAACCGCTCCTCCGCCACATGAAGCTGCATGGAAGCACTGAGGAATCCCTGCAATAGCGTGTCATGTAACTCCTGCGCAATCCGCGTCCGCTCCGCAAGACGTTCCTCGAATCGCATGTTTAATTCCTGCGTAAGTCGATGCAAATGGTGTCGGTGCACGAGTAACGCCATAAATCCTGCAAGCACGAGCAAGGCAGAGCGGAACCACCAGGTCTGCCAGAGGGCAGGCGCAACTTCGAATATGACTGCGCTCTCGGAGCCATTCCATTCACCGAAACTGTTGCTGGCAACAACGCGGAACCGATAAGACCCCGGAGACAGGTTCGTGTAAACAGCCTCGCGAGCAGCGACGGGCTCACTCCAGGTCTTGTCGAAGTTATCAACCAGATATCGAAA
This sequence comes from Terriglobales bacterium, assembly GCA_035567895.1. NCBI lineage: Bacteria > Pseudomonadati > Acidobacteriota > Terriglobia > Terriglobales > Terriglobales bacterium. Next base: position 117,760 of record DATMPC010000103.1, read on the forward strand.
ACGAATGCGCTCCGGCACAGCCAGACTCAGAGCCGTGTACGCAAATGTAATTCGCTTATGAGAAGCGGAAACGCGGATGGGACTTGTACGGTTGATCGCGGCGCCATCCATGGACACTGTCTCAATGTGAGCTATCGCCGGCGCCGAACTCTCAACCAGTTGAGATGGATCAACAACCGAAAGACCGCGATTTAGGGAAAACCAAATTCTTCCCTGAGGGTCGGTAATTACAGACCTGCTCCGATTGACTCCTTCGGTGCTCGGCAGCCCGTCCGCAGGTCCGTACTCGTGAACATCGGCTGCCTGGATACTGCCGCGGATAAGCTTGGCGCGACTTACCCGCAAGACATGATTTGAGGTCGCGATCCAAAACCATCCATTCTTGTCTTCTGTAACCCCGAATATTTGTTCACGCAAAACCTCGGGCGATTGAGGAGGAGCTTGAAAATGATCAGAGGCTGAAAAAGCGAGACCACCAGAGGTTCCGCTCCAGAGAGTTCCCGATGAATCCTCCAAAAGGCAGTTCACAACTGGAGAAGGCAAACCATCATGTGTCGAATAGGTTCGCCAGTGACCGTTGGAAAAGGAACTCAGCCCATTGGATGTCGCAAACCACATTGCACGATCGCGAGTTTCGAGGATGGAAGAGACCGTATTGGAAGCGAGGCCGTCAGCCGTCGTGTAGGTTGTGAAGCGCCCATCTTTGAATTTGCTGACGCCACCACTCAGAGTGCCGGCCCACACAGAACCATCACGGCTCCGATAGACGGCATAGACGCTGTTTTGAGCGAGTCCATTTGCCTCTGTATAGCTCTGGCTCCTTGTCCTCCCATTCCGAAACTGGAGACCGGTGAGCCCGCCGCGTTGACGTCCGAGCCAGACCTCGTCGCCGCTGCCACTGATGGAATAGACGACATCATTTGCGGGTACAGCGGATATGAGAGATTGAACACGGCCATTCTGGAGTACATACAGCCCACCCCGGGCAGAAGCGAACCAGGTGCGATTATCAGCGTCAACATAGATGGGTCCGTAGCGCTCAGAGGGAAGCCCTGTGGTTCGTGAATAGGTCACAAAGGCGCTGTTGCGGATGCGGACCAGGCCTTGGGCACCTCCAATCCAAAGATTTCCCTCGCGATCCTCAAACAGGGCGTTAATACCGCCGTTTCCGCGAAGCTCATTTTCTTCTGAGAAGGAAATGCCTTTCTCATTGATACGCAGGAGCCCGCGCGCTGTGCCCACCCAGATATTCGAGTCACGATCCCGCAGGAGACTCAAAACCTGGACACTGCCGAGGGACGGCAATTCAGCTCGACGAAAGCCTTTGTCGTTCCCGCGATACGAGCCGTTGTCGGTGCCGACCCACAACTCTTCATTACCGATCGGCAGCAGACAATTGATCTTTCGGTCGGGCAATCCTGCGTTGACTTTGGTGGCTCGTCCGTGGGCAAGAAAAAAGAGGCCGGCACCAAGTGTGCCCATCCAAATTTTGCCTTGGGCTGCTTCTGCAATGGAGATTACTGGCGATGATCCGGGTAAGACGGAGGGCGCTGCCAGTTTCCGAACCTCATCTCCCGTGAAGCGGAATGTCCCTTCGGTGATGTCTGAAACAAGGACTCCGCCATTGCTGTCTTTTGCCGCCGCAGTGATCTGGGAGGTGAGTACTTCTGCACCGTATCTGATGCTCTCAAATTTGCCGTCTTTTTGGCGTACGACATCGGCGCCCTGTGGACGGATCCATAGTCTTCCGCCGTCGGCATCCGTAAGCAGTTGCAATATGGGAACGTTCGCAGCGGTGGTGGGGGACGTAAATGAGACAGGCGTGAAACTAAAACCGTCGAAGCGGATGAGACCCTTGTCGGTCCCAATCCAGAGGTATCCATCCGCAGTTTGCGCGATCGCGTTCACCGCGCCACCGGGAAATCTGTTCCCGGCAGTCCACTCCTCGCGGACGTACTGTGACGGTAGACGATTGGGGTCGAGTGCGGGTGCGTCGCTCGAGAGAAACAACAGCGCGATGCCAACCAGGATCGATCGAATTGGCTTTAACCAACAAATCACGGAAGATACTCGAACTTGTCGATTACGATCTCATTTTCGTCTTTCAGCGGGATGCCCATCTGGAATACATATAAGGCGATACGCACCGATTCGCCCCCCGGGGAAGGGACTCCTGATGTAAAGACGTGCTGGTTGATCAGACGTCCGCCGATTGCATTGCCCGATCCGGCTACAGTTGAAAAAGTTACCTGTCCCGGTTCCCACCGAAAGGAATGCGTGAACACACCAACCGGCACTCGAAATCTAAGAATGTTAGCCGGAACGTAATAAGGCTGGACGACATAGTGCGCATTATCATTATCAATGTACCCCCAACGAGAGAGCTCAACGTCAAGCTCGCGGCGGTTCCTCTCTGTGCCAACGCCATCCCAGGTGATAAGAGTCAGAACAGCAGAAGGCTCGAGATGAGAAACATCGCGCACCTGGAAGCGGTACGTCCCGTATCCCAGGCTGCGCGTAAGCTTCAACTCCGCGGCAGTCCATTTTCCCGGGCTTCCCGAGATGCGAAGATGGAGTGCGCCGCTGTTGTCCGTCCAGACGTTCGCAGGATCGAAGAAGTTTCTTGAGCCGGCACGGAAGATTGGTCCTGTGCTCGTCGTCCATTCGTATCCGCTAAATCTCAGTGTCTTGGGAGACGGAAATACAGGAGCCGCCCCTCGACCGTCGATGACCGCCAGCGCCACCACGCCGTGGCCGACGACAGGCAGCGATTCGGTTTGCTCAGGCGGATCGCAGTCCGGATCAACCAACAGAGCGGCATACTGTAATCCCAGTTGGATCGAACTCTTCCATCGGCCATCGCTCTCGATATTCGTGAACCGCTGGCCAGACCGCGGGTGTACAGCCCATCGTCCATTGACCTTTGCATACAGCACGATGCGCTGCCCGGGTCGAGCCGCCGTGGCACGACCCTCGATCATGTCTGTTTTACCGGGACTCTCCTGGTCTGCCGCGGGAACCCTGCTAAAGACGATGGTCGGAGCGGAACTTGTCGATGAGGAGTGGCATGCGGACAGAGCAAAACAAACTGCCAGAGATACAGATAGTGTCTTGACACGTGCGATGATGTGCGAACGCGGTGTCATCGATCTCCGTCACTGCGGGAAGCAAGCTGCAATCACAGTTGATTGGCGACATTCGAGACAAACTCCCACTCCGCCACTAAGAGTCAGAAGCTGCAGGCTGGGTCCAACTTCCCTCGGTGAGCCTAGATTTTCTTATTGGGTGATTGTACGCCAGGGCTGCCAGGCTCTGAACGCCAAGCTCAATCCAAAAGATTCTCTGAGTGTGTGTATGGTTTTGTCCGAATAGCCTTTCGCCACACCCGGCGATATGCGAAAAAAGATCATGGATCCTGCAGGGATTTGTCGTCCCATAATGGAACTCATGTCAGAGCCGCTTGGCTCATGCTACGATGAACCCCGCAACCCCATGATGTTCCCCGCTCCTGTCCCGGAAATCCCCGCGGCCAACGTCGACAAAGCCGCAGCCTACTACGTCAACACGCTGGGCTTCACCTTCGATTGGGGGAACGACCAAGGCGGCATCGCCGGCATCTCCAGGGGCAATTGCAGACTGTTTATCACCAATCGCTCCTTCCGAGAGTCCCACGGCAACCTAGGCCCTATCCTTTTCTGGCTCAATCTCGACAGCAAGGCTGAGGTGGACAAACTCTTCGCCCAGTGGAAGGCCGCGCAAGCCAAGATCGTTTCCGAGCCTGAGGACAAACCGTGGAAGCTGCGCGAGTTCATGGCCGCCGATCTTGATGGCAACCTCATTCGTGTCTTCTATGATTTCCGGGGCGACACGTAACAGAACCACACATCGCACAGAGTCGGGCGGGTGGCCGACTTCTCGATTTTTCTGCTCTCAACTTCTACACTGAACCGCGCAAAGACTTGTGCTCGACCCTGGAGAGGACTCATGGACCGACGCTCGTTTCTTTTCATGACGGCTGCATCCGTTGTGGCACGACCGACAGAATTTCTTGGCGCCGCAGTTTCAGAGCGGGAAGATGGTTCGAAGCCCTGGTATGCAACGATGCAGCGCTGCGGTCAGATCAACTACAACGAGCGCGATCCGCTCACGATGGACGCGAATGCCTGGGGAGACTACTGGGCGTCCCTCAAGGTCGATGCGGTGCTTTTGAACGGTGGGGGAATAGTCGCTTTTTATCCTACTCAGATTCCGTATCAGCATCGCAGTGAGTTCCTCGGCGCTCGAGATCTGTTCGGCGAAATGGTGGCTGCCATGAAGCGGCGCGGCATCCGCGCGGTGGCACGCATGGATTGCAATCTTGCTTACGAGGACGCGCTGAAAGCCCATCCCGAATGGTTTGAGCGCAATCGTGACGGCTCGCCCCGTCCACACGCTGAATCGCCATGGCTCTTCTCCACCTGCATGTTCAGCACCTACTTCACCGAACAGATGGCGGCGATCTACCGCGAAATTAACCAGCACTATCCCGTGGACGGTTTCTTCACGAACGGCTGGCCTTCTACCGGTGCGCTGCGGGTGTGCTACTGCGAAAACTGTCGCAAGTTGTTCGATCAACTCGGCGGTGCTCCGCCAGAGGAGACCGACGCTTCCAATCCCCTCTATCGCAAGTACTACAAGGCGTACATGGATCGCGTGCTCGCGATCTGGCGTCTTTGGGATCAGATTGCGCGAGAGAAAAACCAGCAATCGGTTTACGTCGGCAATTTGGGAGGTGGACTCGACACGATCAAGGATCTAACCGAAATAAGTCAGGCTGCGGCCTGGTTTAACGCAGATCATCAAGGCCGCTCCGGCGACACTCCCATCTGGATTTGCGCTCAGCAAGGCAGAGTCGCCAATTCCGTGATGCAGGGCCGCACGATTACTAATGTCGCGGGTGCGTATGCGAACGCTCAGCCGAATTGGCGGCATGTCTCTAAAACCCCGGCCGAGCTGACGATGTGGCTTGCACAAACTACCGCGAGTGGCATGGTTCCATGGTTTCACTGGCTTGGAGGCTCTCCTGAAGACACGCGCTGGCGTGAAGTTGGACGTTCTTTTTTCACCTGGATCGCGGAGAATGAAGCCCATTTCAGGAATCGGACTTCGGTCGCCGATTTGGCAGTCTTGTATCCACAGCGCACGGTTGCGTTTTATTCAAGACCGGAATCGCACCGGCCGCGCTACCGTGGCGGTCCCACCGACTATCTGCAGGGGCTCTACTACGCGCTGCTCGAAGGGCGCTTCGTCTTTGATTTTATCCACGAAAGCAATCTCGACGAGACAACTCTAAAGAAGTACCGCGCGCTGCTGATTCCCAATGCCGCCTATCTCAGTGATCGGAACTGTGAGGCGATTCGTAATTATGTGAATGGTGGCGGATCGTTGCTGGGGACTTTCGAAACTTCTCGCTATGACGAATGGGGCACCTTGCGCTCAGACTTTCAATTGGCTGACATTTTCGGCGCGCACGTGACTGGGGAAGTAATTGGACCGCACGGCAATAGCTATGCGCGAATCGAAAAGCCACATCCAGCTGTCGATGATTTCAAAGGGACGGCTCTCCTTCCCGGCCCTGAGAATCGTGTGCTAATTCGGGCAGAATCGTCGCCGCTCGTGCTCAGCATCGTTCCCGCCTATCCTGCCTTTCCGCCAGAAATGGTCTACGCTCGTACACCTCATACAAGCGAGCCTGCAGCGGTGTTCCGGGAAACGGGAAAGTCACGCATCGCATACTTCGCCGGCGATGTGGACCGAACCTGCTGGCGCTCGGGCGGCGAAGATTTCAGCCGCCTTTTGCAGAACGCCGTCAACTGGGTTCGCGGGCCAGATCCTGTTGTCTCGGTTAAAGGTGCGGGGCTGGTTGAGACGTTCGCGTGGGAGACCGAGTCAGGATATGCGCTGCACATCCTGAACTATACGAATCCAAATGCCACACACGGGTATATTCGGCGAGCTTATCCACTCGGTCCCCAACAGGTCCGATTCCGAACCGATGGACGCCCGATAAAGAGCGCTCGCGCTTTGCGCTCGGGAACGCCCGTAACATTCCAACAGCAGGACGGAATCGTCAGCTTCGAGGTCCCGGCAATTGGAGACTATGAGATTGTTGCCTTGACGTAGGACGGGGGAACAGTGGCGCAGAATGGTCGCATGTGCAGGGATGCGCGCAGCGAGGATGAAGTCGAAATCGATTTTGACATCGTGACACTTCCACCATAATCTCGAGTTTCCATGGGACATATCGCTCCCGCAGTGCCTCAGCCGACGGGCTGGAGTCATCTCGACGAGTCAGCAGGATTGCACCAACGATCGAAGTGAAGTCCAATGTGCTCTTGGGAGCTTGAGATAGATTCGGCTTCGCGCTAACGTAAGTTAATGGATCGGCGATGAAGTGGTTCCGACAGAACCGGCAGAAGGAAATCCATGTCCCGAATGTGACCTTCCTTGGTGAACAGGATGGAGAGGTCGAAAAGGAATTCAAACAACGCTTGCTTGATCGCTTCGCGACGAGCACCACCCTGCATAAGGCATATCTGGTTCGCGCCAGATATGGCGAATCCCCCGAGATAAAGGTTGTCCTGGCGCTGGATGCGAACGCGGGCGGGCTCGTCATTCTTCGCGATCGAGCGTCTAGAGTGTTCGCAAAGATGTTCAATTCTGAGACGAGCCTCGACATCCTGTTCCTGAGCGACGAACAAAAACAAAGGATCTCCGCTGTGGCAAAGCCGTTCTATCAAAAGTGAATCCCAATGACCAGCCCACGCCGTGCCCCGATTTTCCTAGGGAACTCAGAAGCTCGCTGCTAACCGGATTTACAAGCCATAATCTCCTGGTGGCAAAAACTGGCGGAAGATTGATCATCGTCTGCGGCTTGCCCGGCTCCGGTAAAACGACGCATGCCAAACAGCTTGAGGCCACGCTCGGCGCCGTCCGTCTTGCGCCCGACGAATGGATGGATGCTCTGTCGCTCAATCTTTGGGACGAAGCGAAGCGCGCCCAGATTGAGGCTCTGCAATGGCAACTCGCACAGCAGCTTCTTCCATCGGGTGTGACGGTAGTCATCGAGTGGGGCACCTGGGGAAGATCAGAACGAAACGCGCTGCGGCTCCGAGCACGAGAGCTTGGAGCTGCGGTTGAGCTGCACTATCTCTCCGCCCCGATCGATCTCCTCTTCGAGCGAGTCCAACGCCGAGGCATGGAAACTCCGCCGATAAAACGAGAGCAGTTCCTCGAGTGGGCAAAAGCATTCCAAACACCCACAACAGAGGAGTTGGCGCTGTTCGACAAGAGTTTGACGCTGCAGGTCTGAAGCGGCACGGGCGGGTGGCCCGCCTTTCCCGTTTTGGTTCTTGCATCAGACTCCCAGACAATGGGTGCCCGGCTCTCGCGCGATTTTCGCGAGGGTGGGATTACGTGGATGCATGATGTCAGGCTTGATTTTGGTTCGTCTCGTCATCGGTCCTGACGATAGTAGACTTGCACGGAGACTGTCCAACAACGGCGAGAGTCAACTGCCGGAGTTATTAATTTCCTCCTAATCCCACCCTCGCAAAGACCGCGAGAGTGGGGCACCCTTTACATGGGAGTCTGATGCATAAGCCCGAAACGGGAAAAGAGTGGGCCACCCGCCCATCAGAACGCCACTCCCCACTTCTGGAAATTCCGTACTGAAGCACAAACAAGGAGGCTGGGCCACACGCCTCTGCCGAATGCTATCTTTTACCCCCAAAGGAGCACGCATGACTCCGCTCAAACGCAACGCCCGCATCGCAGGGCTTCTCTATCTCACACTCCTGACTGCTCCCCTGCGCCTCATTTACATTCCCAACAAGTTGTTTGTCGCCGGTAGTGCCAGCGCCACGGCCAACAACATCGCCACCCACGAGACGCTTTTCCGCCTCGGCATGCTCAGCGATCTGTTCACCGCAACCATGGCCATCTTTCTCACGCTGGCACTCTACCGGCTGTTCAAGGGAGTGGACGAAGGACTGGCCCGGCTGGTGGTAATCCTGGGCGCGCTGGTGGTCACGCCTATCTATTTCGTTAACACCGTCAACGACGCCGCTGCGCTGCTGCTCGCCCGCGGCGCAGACTTCCTCTCCGTCTTCGACAAGCCACAGCGCGACGCGCTCGTCATGGTCTTCCTCCGCATGCATGGCCAGGGAGTCCGCGCCAACTCGGTCTTCTGGGGACTCTGGCTGTTTCCCTTCGGCCTGCTGGTGTACAAGTCGCGCTTCATTCCCCGCATCCTGGGCGTCTGGCTCATGCTCAACTGCTTCGCCTATCTGGCGACCAGCGTCACCGGCATCTTGTGGCCGCAATACGAGCAGAGAGTGTCAAATTGGGTCTTCCCAGCACTGCTCGGCGAGCTAGCTATCATGTTGTGGCTGATCATCGTCGGCGCGAAGGAGAGACAGCCCCTGGCCACCGCCGCCTGAATGGTGGTTGTTGGTTTTGGCCGCACCTGAACTAACATTCGAACCCGATTTGCCCCGATGGAATGGGATAGGAGGCGCAAATGATTCGAGAACGAGCACTCAAGACAGTATTGTTGTTGGTGGGATTAGTCTTTGTGGCATTTCTTTATCCCATCGTGATGTACCTATGGCGGCCAGGAAATGAGCCGCCAGGTGATGCGATGATGATGAGCCTTTATGTGACGCTCGGATTCTTTTTGCTCCTGGCAGTGCGTAATCCATCCGCGTATCGCAGCCTCATCGCCTACGCAGGATGGGCGAACCTTGCTCACGCCACGGTAATGGCGCTGATGGCAATCCATCCTGCGAGCGACCGCGCAGGCCTGCTCACTGCCTCGGCAATCTTTGCTCCGATCGGGATAGCCCTGATCGCTCTGGCTCCGGCAAAGTCATCCGCCGAGCTGGCTTCCGCAGCCGGGGCGTAGGTCGCCTCGACCAAAACGGGATGGTGTGCGCAATTGAATTCAACACCAGGAGTCGCACACATCGTCGCTGCCACCCTCTCCGCCGCGGTGGACGGAGAGTAGGGCGCACTCTCTTTGTGGGTAAGTCAACTAAAAGCAAGTCCAAAGGGAGGGCAGCCGGTTTCTTCGTCGAACCTAGCCGTACACTGAGATTGCTTTGCTGTTGTATAATAGGATTAGCGTTAGAACAGAGTTGTTCCAGACTCTCTGTCTCGGCGGGGTGAGGGCCTAAGGCCAGTCCCCAGACTCCGATGACTTTTACCTTCCGCAAAAACGCTAATCACTCTTACGTTTGAATTTGCTGATCGCGCATCTCGCTTTCAGCAGGAAGGATTGTTCTATCTCGATGAAGAAGCTCATTCAGAAGAATACGAATGGAAATGGAAGCGGGCGGGTCAAATTCCGCTACGCCGACGATGATCGCTACATGGACATTGATGTGGAGGCGGCCCCTGATGCGGTTGAGGCGGTTGCACAAGGCCTCAAATCGATTGCCAGTGCTCTGTCGGGTCGGATGTTAGCTAACGCGCCTGCACGTTCACTCTCCGTCTCTAAGGGGGCGAGTGCCGCAGTTGCAGAACCACCTCAAGCGGAAATCGAATTCCCGCTGATGCGAACAGTCAGGATCTCAGCGAAGAAATCGATGACGAGCAACCGGATGAAGCGCTTTCCGACCGCGAGGCAGATCGTCAGAAACGGACCTATAGCTTCCGTGCCCCGAAGTTTCTGGATGATCTCGACCTAACTAAGGCTACGAAGCCTCTGGCTGATTTCATCGCGGAGAAAGGGTCTCCCACAGAGATGAGCGAAAGATACATCGCAGTCGCAGTGTGGTTGAAAGAACATCTCCAAATTGAAGAATTCACGATTCATCACATCTACACCGCGTTCGACAACTTGGGGTGGAAGGCTCAGATGCCGGTAGATCACAGTCAGCCACTTCGGGACCTGAAGAACAAACGACATTTCCTAACTAAGGAAAAGGGTGCGGGATACAAGGTTAATTGGCAAGGCATCCAGTACGTCGCGAATATGGGAGTCAGGGCAGCGTGAGCGATGAGGATGACCTCAAGACCCATGTAACCAGGATAAGTGGCTTCGCAGACTTGGGCCACGCATACAAAATTCGACTGTTTGCGTGGCTTCAACATTTTCTGCGAAAGAAACCTCGCTTCACAACGGGAGACATCAACTGGTGCTACAAGACCCTTTCTTACCAACCGAGCAACACCAGTCAATATTTCTCGGAGATGGAAGGCCGAGAATTACTTAAGGACAAAGATGGCTACTTCTGTGAGGGCAAGTTCCGCGCTAAGTACGACGGACTCTACGGTGAACATGACATTACCCTGAACATCCGCCAGATGGTCAAAGATCTGGTCAAGGTCGTCCCCGATATTGGAGAGAAAGACATCATGAAGGAGGCTCTGATCTGTCTTCGCCATGATGCTGGGCGCGCGGCCATCATCATGGTTTGGAATATTGCCTTTTACCACCTCTGCCAATATGTCCTGAAGCATAAGCTTACTGAGTTCAACAACAGGTTGCCGATTCGTTATCCCAAAAAGTGGAAATCCGCAGATCTGCCCGTGATCAAAAAATATGAAGACTTCGCAGATGAGATGGCCGAGCGAGAAGTCATTGAGGTTTGTAACTCAGCTGGGATCATCAATGGAGACCTGTACAAGGTCTACGTCGAGAAGTTAAACGGGCGAAACTCTGCCGCTCATCCCTCTACTATTCACGTGACGCAGGTTCAGGCCGAAGGTTATATTGATGGGCTGATTCGCAACACAGTCCTCCTTTTGCCGATCTGAGGTCGAAAAAAGGACGCTTTTGCCCGATTCTTGGGTCCTGTGCGATTCGGACCGATCGCTACCAACGGAGCGCTGAAACGACGCGCCACTAGTCCGGGTGAACGCTGCTTCGACTTCACCCAAGCGAATCCGTCCGCGAAAGCATGCTGACGAGACGTATGCTGGACTATGCGTGCAACCGCGGTTCATACAGCGTCAAAGTAGGAAATAGCAAAATAACGGGCCACCCGTTCGCCTCGATGGCCCGTTCAGTGGAAGGGCTTCCTTCAATGTAGTTAGCTGATCTTGCGACCGGGACAGAAGAGCAACTGAGCTGAATTGCTCACTTTGGCTCTTTTATTTCTGAATGCCGGGTGCCGCACCCTTCGGCGGGGTCCCGGCAGCCCAAAGCTTTCCGGAGTACAATTTCGGGATTGTTGCTGCTGCTTGGAGTCTTCCAGCAACAGTAGGGGCTTCCAGATGCGCTTCCTCGGTGCTGTTGCCGTTTGTGCCTTCCTTGTTTCCGTTTCCGTTGCTGAAGATGCTCAGCTGCGCGCGCGGGCCTTTGAACTGGTGGAGCGCGCTCAGGAAGTGAGCGCTCCGAAGCAGTCGGCTCCAATCGTTAATGAGACTGTGCTTACGTTTCATGCCCTGGGCGCGGATGGATCGATGCGCGAGGGCGGTTACAGCCGAGTGTTTGCCGGTCCGACGGGCACCCGGGAGGAGTTCAGCTCGACCGACTTTCATCTGGTCCAGATTGAGCTGCCCGATCGCGTCGCCTTCATCGGGCCATCGCGCGTGCTGCCTCCGGAATTCCGCGAGATGTTGAGGCTTTTCCCGGTTCAGTTATGGCACCTCGATCACGAGGACGTGATCCGCGAGATCAAGAAGACCACTCACAAAGGCGTGGAGGCGCAGTGCGTGGAGTTCGACACCATTCGCGGTCCGGATACCTTCAACAACGAGTTCTGCTTTGACGTGCATAGCGGAGCGCAGATCTATGTCCGGTCGGCCAATATGGAGCTGGAGAACTCGGCATTCTACGATTTTGTCGGCGCTAAGTACCCCGGCCACATGCAGCAGTACCGAAATGGGACGCTGGTTCTGGATGTCCAGTTGACGCGGCGGGTGCTTACCGACGGGCTGAGTCCGGATATGTTCACCCCGCCGCCGGCAGCGAGCATTGGGATGCGCTGCACGACGTATCGCCGCGCCTTTGGCCAGTCGATGCCACAGCCGGCAGCCGGGAATGGCGGAGCGGTTGCGGAGGTCGTCGTGCATGCCGTTATTGGCTTCGATGGCAAAGTGCGGGAAGCTGCCATTGAGAATTCTGATCGTCCGGATCTGAATGAAGAAGCCCTGAAGACCGCGCGATCCTGGACCTTTTCGCCCGCAATGTGCAATGGCCAGCCGAATGAGCAGGAAGCTAATCTGGTTATTCGCTTCCAGGGCAAATAGGACGGGTGGCCCGCTCATTCCTTAGCGCAGTGCTATCCTTTGCGGACCAGGAGGGCACACGATGGTCGCGCAATCAGCCTCCACCAATGCGAAATACACGCTGGTTTCCATCGCATTTATGGTCGGTCTGTAGCGATACCCGGACTGACGCTTTCACCGCTTAGCCAGAGTGGAGCCAATCCAAAACTCAGACAAGGGGCCGGTTGGGATCTGACGTGGTGAGTCCCGGTGCGTGGTCAGGCCCGGCGCAAGGCATCGGTCAGATCATGTGGATCATGAGACCGAGCAAACTCGCTGCAATCTCAAAGTCACGCCAAGTATTGGGCGCCGGTTACGCGCCAGCACCGGCAGATGCACAGCGCGCTGCTTCACTCCGAGAAGAACGGTTCATCTGGAATCAGTCCCACGGAATCTTGCGGATCGTGACGAACCGTCCATCAAACGCATAGCGGCCGTTCGTCATCAACACTACGTTGTCTATGGCTCCGCATATGTCTCCTTCACGACTGATTTCTAACCAGTAACAAATATAGTCTTCGATCTCCGGCCCAAGCCCCTCCTCTGCATCAGATAACGTGCGCGATATAGTGGCAGTTATCTGATCGCAAGGTGTGTCGTCGAAGGTAAGACTGATGCGATCACCGGCGAATAGATTTTCCATTTTGGATCTCGTTTCTGGTGTGCTGGCGATTCGTGATCACTTCGCTGGAACTAACACCGGAGCGCCTTTGTCCTTCACGAAGACCACGACGAATTTCGCCGGTTGGGTCTGGCTTGCGTTCCGCCCAACGACATGAACATCGTTGGGACCTTCATAGAAGGTTTGACCAGGTGTCAGCGTAACTTCCTTTCCGCCTCTCACCTGCATCACGATCGAGCCCTCCAACACATAAATAAACCCATGTGCATTGTGGCGATGGATTGGATCCATACTGCCCGGCGGATATTCCACTGTGATCATCAGACCCTCTTTGCCAGGAAAGTCCGCCAGGTCTTTTGAGAAAAGCTCCGTCACTTTAGCTTCCTGAGCCATGAGCGTGCCAGCTATGAGGCATACCAGCATCAAACTCAGTTTCTTTATCGTCATGGAATTAACCTTTCGCTTACCGGGGCGATAAGCCCCATGATTTGCATGTGGGTTAGCTCTTCGCCAGTTAACAAAAACTCACGCGCCGGTACTGCTTCACCGTTGAAGCCGCCTTGGCTGAACCGGCGCGTAGCGGACTACTAATGAGCGACCATTAATGAGCGACCATGGAATCATGCTGCCGGTTGCGATTTCGCATGAGGGACCTGACCTGTAGGCTGATTGACCCAAGTTTCGAAGCGAGTCTCTCCGAGTTGCGCGTTATTCCCCGGAACCAATGTTCGGTCGTTGACCTTCGCCCCAGAGTAGAGCGCATTCGGATCAGCGACGACATCGCGAGGATCTCCGAGCTGGGCCAAACGTCGCCGGACTAGTTCATCCACGCGAAACTGTTCCGGCCCCGCTATTTCGACCGTGCCATTTACCGGCGGGCCTACCGCGATCCTGCCCAGGGCAGTCGCGACATCGTCGGCAGCCATCGGCTGGAAAAGCACAGGAGGCAAATGCGCCTTGTCGCCAACCATGGATATGTCGGCAAGTCCTTTGACGAATTCGAAGAACTGCGTTGCCTGGACGATGGAGTAGGGGATTGAAGATTCTTTAATCAGTTTCTCCTGAGCGATCTTGGCGCGGAAGTAACCGCTTTCGGACAGCCGCTGGGTCCCCACGACGGATAACGCAACGTGATGTCCTACGCCTGCGGCCGCTTCATTGGTGAGGAGGTTGCGAGTTGATGTTTCGAAGAAATTCATCACTGCCGCATCCTCCCAGGAGGGAGAATTAGTTACGTCAACCACTACCGATGCACCCTTCAGCGCTTCGGCCAGTCCCTCGCCGGTGAGGGTGTTGACGCCGGAATCAGGTGACGCGGCTATCGCTTCGTGCTCATGCTCACGAAGCTTGGTGACAAGCTTTGATCCGATGAGTCCACTGCCGCCGATGACCACGATTTTCATGATTGTCTCCTTCATTTTCGAGTTCTGCATTTCCGAACCTGCCGGTCGTACTCGCTAAGACCGTACACCCTATCGTTTTGTGACACAATCCTGTCAACGCGTCTCAACAAATTCGGGTGGGTGGAACACCAGAGACGGCAACTCGGCATTCAGCGATCAGCTAAACCAAACCGCCGAAACCCTGGCAATCCCAGTACCTTCGTAACTCGCGGCCTGATCGCTCATCGGCAAAACTAGTGAACTGGGTGGACGCTATGGACATCAAGACAACCACAACCACGTTTCGATACCGAATCGAGGCGAAACCCGGAGGTGGATTCATTGCCCGGGCGGAGGAAGGATCTTCTGAAAACCTGGAAGGAGCCACGCGCGAGGAAGTTCAGCAGAAGATTGACGACAAGTTAACCTCGCTCGTTGGGGCGATGCTCCACAACGATAAGCTGTCAGCGATGGTCGCGGATCTAGTCCAGAAGGGCGGAAAAGCTGGCGGATTTAACGTTAAGGTGAACGTAACGAGCACGTCGTCGAAAAGCCTCCTTTCACAACCGGCGATTCCCGCAGCCGGTGACGTGGGCGTCGCGCCCTCGTCTGAGCCTCGCTTTGAGAGCAGCAACAAATTATGGATCTTCATGGCGCTGCTGGTGGCGATTGCGGCGGCGTTGATGTATTTGCTGAAGCGGTAAAGCGAAGAGCCGAAAAAACAAGCAGTCAGCACTCAGCATTCAGCCAGCGGATGGGTTACAGGGAAAGCAGCCTTCAGCACTCGGCAATCAGCTACACCAAACAGCCCAAAGTCAAAACCGATTTCCACAGCGAGCGACGGTACGACTATTGACACCTGGCTCAGAGTCGGGGTACCAACGAGAGAGCAGGATGGCGTGGGAGAGACGGCACGATGGCGATGGCGATGGCGATGACGATGACGATGACGCTGCGAGGATCGTTTCGATTGCAGTCCCTGTTGCTCCCCTGCAAATTCGCTGCCTCTTCGGGCGTCCCCCAGTGTTCATGCGGGTTCTATCCAGCGGAAGAAATTCACTGATAATTTCGCTGATAAATTCGCT